>JAKFXJ010000132.1 GCA_021731425.1 Limnohabitans sp.
AAGTGGCTTTGGTCTCCAAAGCCAAGGCCTCCTAGTTGCTCGGCACCATGGTGGGTGGCTATAACGTGCACCCCTTGATCGAATTGCTCGACAACGCCGAAGTTGCCGCTGTGGCCGCCGAAGGCCTGAAGAAAACATTGCTGATGTTTGACTTCTTCAACGACGTCGCCGAAAAAGCCAAAGCCGGCAACGGCAAGGCCAAAGAAGTCATGCAAAGCTGGGCCGAGGCCGAGTGGTTCACCAGCCGCCCCGAGGTGGAAAAGAAAATCACCATCACCGTCTTCAAGGTGCCTGGTGAGACCAACACCGACGACCTGTCGCCCGCCCCAGACGCCTGGAGCCGCCCCGACATCCCGCTGCACTACTTGGCGATGTTGAAGAACACCCGCGAAGGCGCACCGTTCAAGCCCGAAGAAGACGGCAAGCGTGGCCCCATGGCCATGATCGAAGAGTTGAAGAAAAAAGGCCATTTGGTGTCCTACGTGGGCGACGTGGTCGGCACCGGCTCCAGCCGCAAGTCCGCTACCAACAGCATCATCTGGGGCTTTGGTGAAGACATTCCCTTTGTGCCCAACAAGCGCTTTGGCGGTGTGACTTTGGGCGGCAAAATCGCCCCCATCTTCTTCAACACCCAAGAAGACTCCGGCGCATTGCCCATCGAAGTGGACGTGTCTGGCTTGAATATGGGCGATGTGGTCGATGTCTTGCCCTACGAAGGCAAGATCGTGAAGAACGGCGAGACCGTGACTACTTTCCAGCTCAAGAGCGATGTGCTGTTTGATGAAGTGCGCGCTGGCGGCCGAATCAACTTGATCATTGGCCGCTCGCTCACCGCCAAGGCGCGTGAGTTCTTGGGTCTGCCCGCTTCCACCGTGTTCCGCCTGCCAGCACCTGCAGCGGCCACCAAGGCCGGTTTCACCTTGGCCCAGAAGATGGTTGGACGTGCGGTCGGTTTGCCAGAAGGCCAAGGCGTTCGCCCCGGTACTTACTGCGAACCCAAGATGACCACCGTGGGTTCACAAGACACCACAGGCCCGATGACCCGCGATGAGTTGAAAGACTTGGCTTGCTTGGGTTTCAGCGCCGACATGGTCATGCAGTCCTTCTGCCACACTGCCGCTTACCCTAAGGCCGTGGACGTCAAGACCCACCGCGAATTGCCTGCCTTCATCAGCAACCGCGGCGGCGTGTCCTTGCGCCCCGGCGACGGCGTGATCCACAGCTGGCTCAACCGTTTGTTGTTGCCCGACACCGTTGGCACTGGTGGCGATTCGCACACCCGTTTCCCTATTGGCATTTCCTTCCCCGCAGGTTCGGGCTTGGTGGCCTTTGGTGCCGCCACAGGCGTGATGCCTTTGGACATGCCCGAGTCGATCCTGGTGCGTTTCAAAGGCGAAATGCAGCCTGGCGTGACCCTGCGCGATTTGGTGCACGCGATTCCTTTGTACGCCATCAAGAAGGGCCTTTTGACTGTTGCCAAGTCCGGCAAGATCAACGAGTTCTCGGGCCGCATCTTGGAAATCGAAGGCCTGCCCAACCTCAAGGTCGAGCAAGCGTTTGAATTGTCCGACGCCTCTGCCGAGCGTTCGGCCGCCGGTTGCACGATCAAGCTGAACAAAGAGCCGGTTGAGGAATACCTGAAGTCCAACATCGTGCTCATGCAAAACATGATCGCCAACGGCTACGAAGACAAGCGCACGCTGCAGCGCCGCATCGAGAAGGTTCAGGCCTGGCTCGACGCGCCCAACTTGCTCGAAGCCGACAAGGACGCCGAGTACGCACACGTCATCGAGATCGATATGAACGAGATCAAAGAGCCGATCCTGTGCTGCCCCAACGACCCGGACGACGCCAAGTTCTTGTCCGACGTTGCCGGCACCAAGATCGACGAAGCGTTCATAGGTTCGTGCATGACCAACATCGGCCACTTCCGCGCCGCAGCCAAGCTGCTCGGCGGCAGCCGTGACATTCCCGTCAAGCTGTGGGTTGCGCCACCGACTAAGATGGACGAGAGCGAGCTGATCAAGGAAGGCCACTACGCCAACTTCGGCGCCGCCGGTGCCCGCACTGAGATGCCCGGCTGCTCGCTGTGCATGGGCAACCAAGCCCAAGTGCGCGAAGGCGCCACCGTGGTGTCCACCAGCACCCGCAACTTCCCTAACCGTTTGGGCAAAAACACCAACGTGTACCTGGCCTCTGCCGAATTGGCGGCCATTGCGTCCAAGTTGGGCCACATCCCAACAGTCGCTGAGTACCACGAAGCCATGGGCATCGTTAACAAGGACGGCGCGGCGATCTACAAGTACCTGAACTTCAACCAGATTGAAGAGTACGTCGAGAACGCGAAGGGCGTGGCTGCTTGAGTGTGATTCTCTGAGTCAAAAAAACGGCCCCGGGAGCGATTTCGGGGCCGTTTTACTTGGGGCGCTCAAGTGGGGTGTTGCGCGTGTTCGCGTTCAGCAACCACAGCAGCGACATCCGCGCGTGAGGTTGATCCTAGATCCAAGGACTCAAGCCTTCAATGCGGCGGATGGCTTTGGACATGGAAAATCCTTATTCCACGCGAAACGTCAAGCCTGCATGGGCCTGCAAACGATTGATCAGTTTTTGTCCCATGCTGGAGGCTGGGGTCCAGATGCCGCCCGGTGTTTGGGTGGCGTCTTGGAGCAAGCAGATGGCCGCTTCGCTGATCATTTTGGAGGTGCTGCCGTAGCCGGGGTCGCGGTCGCCTTGCACGCTCACGCGGCAGGTTTGACCGGCAGGGTTGTGGCCAATGAACAAAACGTCGTAAGAGCCGGCATCGCGCTCCGCCCGCGATGGGCCTTCGCCCGGTTTCAGAACATCGGCACCGCTCATGCTTTTATCCGCAGCAATCGCTTCGGCCACGGCTTGGCCTTTGTCGCCAGGGCCTGTGATGACCATTTCGTCGTAGACGAAGTCTGCACCCCAAGCTTGATTGAGCAAAAAGTTGGACCGGTGCACATTGCGTGTGTTGATGGTCGCCATCACAAAGGGGGCCACCCACACTTCCAGCACCTCATCGATCATGGGTTTGTGCGCGGTCGGTTGCTTGGGGCCGGTAAATCCAGGTGTTAATGAGAAAGGATTTTTCAGCAAGTCCAGCACACCAGGCTGGCTGGCAGCGGCCGCCATGGTGGCCTTGAAACTGGCTGCGGTGCCGCCCGAAAAGGTACCTTTCATCTTGCGCACACGGCCCCGCACACGGGAAGCGGGCGAGCCAAAACGCTGTTGCATCTCGCCTTGCAGCATCAACACCCCCAGATCAAAGGGAATGGAGTCAAAACCGCAGGAGAACACAATTCGCGCCCCGCTGGCTTGCGCTGCGGCATGGTGCACATCAATCATCTGGCGCATCCAGGCCGGCTCACCGCACAGGTCCACGTAGTCGACACCGGCCTCGGCGCAGGCTTTGACCAAGCCGCTGCCGTACAACTGATAAGGCCCCACCGTGGTCAAGACCAAGCGGGTGCGGGTCATCAGGGCCTGCAGACTGGCCGGGTCTTCGCTGTCGATCACCACCAAAGGCGTGTCAGCGGGTGCGCCCACTTCGTCCCGCACGGCAGCCAGTTTGCTGGCACTGCGCCCGCCCATGGCCCAGCGCAGGCCAGTTGATTTCTTCAATAAATATTCGATCACCAAACGGCCTGTGAATCCAGTGGCACCATGCACCACGATGTCAAATTCTTTCATACATGCTCTTTCATTCATGCGTCAAGCAGGTCATGCCAACTCGGGTTGTTGCGACAACGCCAAATCAACAGCTGCGCTGTTGGCCTGGGTCGAAAATTAATCCTATCACTTCATTTTGAAACGCAAGTCCCCAAAAGCAATTTCGGTGAGCCATTTCAATTTGATGATTTCATGGAGAGGACGGAGGGCGTCGCAGTTTGAGCGGCTTTGCAGTGAACACAAACTGACCTGAAGGGGACTCAAGAACGGTCGTGTTGGAGTCTGCCCCTCATGCCGTGGATTTTCCTGTTCATTTGAAAACCGGTGTATCGTTGGATGCGTCGTTTTCGCGCAGTTGATTTGTGTTTGCGACACCCGATCAAGCCGCATGCGTTGATGCATTCACGCCCCTTTTATGGGCGGCGGTCACCCATAACTTTGAGGAGGCTTTTTAATGGCTTTTGCCTTACAACGCTTCAGAGCGTACACAGTCCTTGCCACCATGCTCTTCGTGACCACGGCGCATGCTCAATCCGACTGCCGGCCTGCGCCCGCGGGCGTGGCCCAGTTGCTTGAAATTCGACCTGGATTTCATCGTGTTCGAGGGCCATTGGCCGAGTTCGATCCTTGCCACCGCTCTGTTCAGTTGTCGATGCCAGGTCTTTTTGCGGACAAGCTGGCGGACAAGCCGCCTTTGATGATCATTGCCCACGGTGGCAATGGACCCGGCTCAGCCGAGCAGGAAATGGTTCGGCGAATGAATGCGCGGGGTGTGGCCACCTTGTTGTTTGATGCCTATGAGATGAACGGTTTTCAGTACCGTGGCACTTCGCTGTTTTTGACCGGTACCACCAATGAATCGCGCCAGCGCATGATCTTCAAGGCCACATTGGGTGCTTATCACTGGATTCGTCAAAACGCCCGCATTGACACCACACGCCTTTACATCCATGGTTTGTCCAACGGTGGCAGTGTGGCGCTGAACATGGCTGCTGTGGTCGATCCCGCGCATGTCCGCATGGTGTTTTCCGAGGGTGCACCTTCGGCAGGCATTGGCATGCCCGATCAGATTCGGGTGCCCCTGAAAATGGTGTTCGGCAAGATCGACAACTACGGCGGCAGAACGGCAGACGATTGGATGCACCTGCGCACCGACCCTTGTGTGGTGAATCAGCCCGCCGAAGGCGCAGCGCCAGGCACGGCCCAACGCTGCAGCCTTCAGGTCAATCCCACAGTGCAGGGGCTTTCGCCTTTTCAGTGGGGAGAGCAGCTCAAGGCCGAGGGACATCCGGTGGAATTCTGGTTCTACGACGAAGCAGCCCATGGCTTGTTGGCGGGTCCCATCGATCGGGGGATGCGCACTTACGGCTCGGGCCCCACGGCTTCCCAACGCTTTGGCTGGATTGGCGCCAGCTCCAGCGCAGCCAGCCGTTTTGTGGCTGACCTGATGAAGGCGATCAAAGCGAGCTACCCCTGAATCTGGTGCCGATGGGTGCCGAAAATGCCGGTATTGGGGGGCGCATCGAAAGTGCTGCTTTAAGGCAGGCCTAACTCAGAGTTCTTTGTTGCTTCATCGCTGCATATCCCAGCAGCGAGCATGGTCTATGGTCGGCACTCTGAACAATGCTCGCGCAGAGCGTAAGGTTCAGGTGAATTTTTTGGAGAACCTATGCTCAATCGTCGCCATTTCTTAGGTACAGGCCTTGCAGGCGCAAGCGCCTTGACCTTTTCATCCGTTTGGTCACAAAACACCCCTCAGTTCGGTGCACCCGAATTGCCATCGGTCGGCTTCAGGCGCATGAAGTTGGGCACGATGGAGGTCATCGCCTTGAACGATGGTGCCGTTCGACGCCCTCTGGGTCAGGAGTTTGTGCCCGCCGTGCCGTTGGACCAGGTCAAGGCCTTGCTGGCCTCACAAAATCTGCCCACCGACTACATCGATGTGCCCTACACCCCGTTTTTGTTGATCAACGGCAACCAGCGCTATTTGTTTGACACCGGCTTTGCCGACAATGGCCCGCCCACCACCGGCAAGCTGCTGGGCAACCTGGCCGCTGCGGGTTTCAAGCCCGAAGACATCAACAACGTGGTGCTGAGCCATTTCCATGGCGACCACATCAACGGCTTGCGCTTCAAGAATGGCAACCTGGTTTATCCGAATGCCCGCGTGCATGTGCCAGCACCTGAGCACGCTTTCTGGACTGACGAAGCCCGCATCGCTGCCGCGCCTGCACAAATGCAAGGTGCTTTTGCCGGTGTCAAACGTGCCTTGAATGGCTTGACTTCGGACCAATTGGTCAAGTTCGAGCCGGGCACCCAAGTGGCCCCAGGCATCCAGTCGGTCGCCGCCTTTGGCCACACCCCGGGCCACACCTTGTTCACGGTGCGCTCCGAGGGCCAGTCCTTTGCCTATGTGGCCGACATCACCAACGTGCCGTCTTTGTTTGCTCGCAACCCAGACTGGGCGGTTTTGTTTGACATGAACCCAGAAATGGCCCGTCAAACACGACGCAAGATCTTTGACATGCTGGTCAAAGAAAAAATGGTGGCCGGTGGTTTCCACTTTCCCTTCCCGGCTTTTGGTTCCATCACGCCCTCGGGTAATGGTTACCAGTTTGTGCCGATGGCCTGATCCACCTCAGCCGCAGCGCCCCAACCAAGCCCGCGCCCAACAGCGCGGGCTTTTTTGTGTCCGTTTTGGACAGGGACAAACACAGCGCATGGCTACTATGTTTGCTGCGTCAAGCGCAACAACCCACAGGCTGCATCACATGCCTTTTTTTCGGAGACCATGACATGAAATTCACCACCCTGGGCAAAAGCCCTCTGAAAGTGTCGCGCCTGTGCCTGGGCACCATGATGTTTGGCGACCAGACGCCGCTGGAAGACGCACGCTCCATCGTGGCCGATGCACAAGAAAAAGGCTGTAATTTCATCGACACCGCCGACGTGTACACGCTCGGAAAATCCGAAGAAATCGTCGGTCAGGTGCTCAAGGGGCAGCGCCACCGCTGGGTGTTGGCCAGCAAGGTGGGCAATGCCATGGCTTACGAGCCCAACTGCCAGGGCTACTCGCGCAGCTGGATGCTGCGGGCCTGCGAAGACAGTCTGCGCCGATTGGCCACCGATCACTTAGACATTTACTACCTGCACCGCGACTACAACGGCATGAACCTCGAAGAGCCCTTGCGGGCCATCGAAGCCTTGCTGCGCGACGGCAAGATCCGTTACTGGGGTGTATCCAACTTCAGGGGCTGGCGCATCGCCGAGATGGTCAACATGGCCCACCAGATGAACATGCCCGGCCCCGTGGTGTGTCAGCCTTATTACAACCTGCTCAACCGCTTGCCCGAGGTGGAAATCCTGGAGGCCTGCGGGCACTACGGCATGGGTGTGGTGCCCTACAGCCCGATTGCGCGTGGTGTGCTCACGGGCAAATATGCGCCCGGCCAGGCCCCAGCAGAGGGCAGCCGTGTTGCGCGGGGTGACAAGCGCATTTTGGAGACGGAGTTTCGCGAAGAGTCGCTGCAGATTGCGCAAACCCTGCGCCAACATTGCGAGGCCAAAGGCGTCTCGCTGGCGCACTTTGCCACCGCTTGGGTGCTGGCCAACCGCCATGTGAGCGCGGTCATTGCCGGGCCGCGCACGCTGGCGCAGTGGCAAGACTACGCAGGCGCTTTGGAAGTGAGCATCACCGCCGAAGACGAAGCCCTGGTCAACAGCCTGGTGGCCCCCGGACACCCGTCCACACCGGGTTACAACGATCCGTCTTATCCTTTGAACGGGCGCTGAAACCCACGGGTCTCTTTTGGTGGGTGCTCAGGGCCTATGCCTGAAAAAAGTCGCTGAGATTCAAGGCTTGGCTTTCGCGCACAATCCAAGCATGACAAACATGGCACGCCAACAGGTGTTGATTGCAGGCGGCGGCATTGGCGGCCTGGCCGCTGCTGTGGCGTGTACGCAGCTCGGCGTGCCAGTGCAGTTGCTTGAGCGCGCATCGCAGCTCAGCGAGGTGGGGGCGGGCATCCAGATCGGGCCGAACGTGACGCGCATCTTGCAGGCCTGGGGGCTGGGCGACGCGCTGGCGCAGGTGGCCGCTTTTCCGAAGCAGCTGCAAGCGCGCGATGCCCAAACCGGGCAGGTGCTGGGCACCTTGCCCTTGGGCGAGTGGGCGCAGTCGCTTTATGGCTCGCCGTACGCCACCATCCACCGCGCCGATTTGCAGGGCTTGCTGCACCGGGCGGCCCAAAGCGCTGGGGTGGACATGCGGCTGGGTCAGACCGTTCATGGCTGGTGCGAGACCGCTGACGGTGTGCAGGTGAATACTACCGATGGACCTAGCGTGCAAGCCGTTGCCTTGATCGGTGCCGACGGCGTGTGGAGCGTCGTGCGCCAGCAACTGCTGGGCGATGCCCCGGCGCGCTTTACCGGGCACTTGGCTTACCGGGCTTTGGTGGCGCAGGCCGATTTGCCTGCGCACTTGCGCAGCGACCAAGTCACCGTGTGGATGGGACCGCGACTGCATGTGGTGCATTACCCGGTGCACAGTGGGCAGTGGCTCAACCTCGTGGCCATCGTGCACGGTGCCAAACCCGAGCCATCTCAAGACTGGGACCAAGTCGGGCACACCCAGGCGTTGATGCAGGCCATGGGCGCAGTGGGTCGTGATTTGCACGAGCGTTTGGCCTCGGTGCCCGCCTGGCGGCAGTGGGCGTTGCACGACCGAGAACCTTTGAATGGGGCCAAGCAAATGGCACAAGGCCGCGTGGCTTTGCTGGGGGATGCGGCGCACCCCATGCGGCCCTATTTGGCGCAGGGCGCTGGCATGGCCATTGAGGATGCACAGGTTTTGGCGCAATGCTTGTGCATTGACAAAGCGACGGTGCCCGAGCAATTAAAGGCCTATGCCCAAGCACGCTGGGCGCGCAACGCCCGCGTGCAAGCACGGGCCATTCGCAACGGCCGCATCTTTCACGCCCAAGGCGCTGTGGCGCTGGGGCGCAACCTGTCGATGCGGCTCATGGGCGAGCGGGTGATGGACGTGCCTTGGTTGTACGGTGGTGGGCCATCCCATGTACATTCGCTCGGCTGAATTCAGCGGCTTCAAAACTACTCTCAAACTTGTTCATGTCATTTGTTACCCACACCCTTCGCTTTGCAACTCACTTGAAGCCATGGGCAACGGCCTCTCTGGTCCTTGCCTTGGGCACGCTGGGTGCTGCACCCAGCGCGTGGGCGCAAAGCACCGATTTGTCGGCCTGCATGGCCGAGCTGCGATCTGCAGCGCGCAACGGCAAAGTGAGCGAAGCCACTTGGGCGCGCCACACGGCGGGGCTGCAGGCTGACTTCAGCGTCATTGAAAAGCTGAACTTTCAGCCCGAATTTCGCATGCCCATTTGGGATTACATGTCAGCCTTGGTGGACGAGGAGCGTGTGGCCGATGGCAAGGGCCGTCTGACTGAACACCGCCAGGCGCTTGAACGCGCGGAGCAACGTTTTGGTGTGGACCCGGCCACAGTGGTCGCGGTTTGGGGTGTGGAGAGCAATTTTGGCCAGACCTTTGGCAAATACCCACTGGTGCAGGCGCTGGGCACTCTGTCGTGTCACGGGCGGCGGCAAAGTTATTTCCGGGGCGAGTTTTTCTCGGCGCTGCGCATATTGCAAGCTGGGCACATTGCGCCTGAGCGTTTTGTGGGCTCGTGGGCGGGGGCCTTTGGCCACACCCAGTTCATGCCCAGCACCTTCGAGCGCTTGGCGGTGGACTTTGATGGCGACGGCCGCGCTGACCTGATGGACAGCAGCGTGGACGCGTTGGGTTCGACCGCCAATTTTTTGGCCCGTGCGGGTTGGCAAAGTGGTTTGCCCTGGGGGATCGAAGTCAAGCTGCCTGCAGGCATTTCCTTGGCAGGCGAGGGCCGCCGGACCAAGCGCCCGGTGGCCGATTGGACAGCACGCGGCGTGCGCCGGGTGGACGGCTCGGCCTTGCCTGCCAGCTTGGGCTCGGTCGGATTGTTGACGCTGGCGGGGGCCAATGGCCCCGCCTTTTTGGTCACCCGCAATTTTGACGCGCTCTACAGCTACAACGCCGCCGAAAGTTATGGCCTGGCGATTGCCCACCTGAGCGACCGCCTGCGTGGCGCGGGGCCCTTTGCCACGCCCTGGCCCACCGATGACGCGGGCCTGTCACGCGCCGAGCGGCGCGAGTTGCAAGGCCTGTTGGTGATGCGCGGCCACGACATCGGCCCCATTGACGGCATGTTGGGCGACAAATCGCGCGAGGCGATCCGCGCCGAACAAAAGCGCTTAGGGCTAGACGCCAATGGCCGAGGTGGCCAGAAGGTTCTCAAGGCTTTGCGCGGCGGGTGATTCACCCCGGGGGTGGGCTTAGACCTTGAGTGGCAGAGCCCTCAGCCTTTTGCCCGTCAAAGCGAACAGCGCATTGCCCACGGCCGGGGCCAGCGGCGGCACGGCAGGTTCGCCCACGCCCGCCGGGTGGCGGGTGCTGGGCACGATGTGGGTTTCCACAACCGGGGCCTGGCTGAGCGTGACCATGGGGTAGCTCGGAAAATTGCTTTGCTGCACCACGCCACCCACGATGTCGATTTGGCCGAACAGCGCAGCGCTCAGCGCATAGACCACGCTGCTTTGCATTTGCTGGGCCACGGTGTCCGGATTGACCACGGTGCCGCAGTCGATGGCACAGACCACGCGGTGCACACGGATCTGGCCTTGCTCAACCGAGACCTCCGCGACTTGCGCCACGATGGAGCCGAACGACTTGTGCAGCGCGATGCCCCGCGCACGGCCTGCGGGCAAAGCTTGGTCCCAGCCGGCTTGTTTGGCCGCCAACTGCAGCACGGCCGCATAACGGGGGGCGTCTTTCAACAATTTCAGGCGAAAGGCCAGCGGGTCTTGCTTGGTGGCTATAGCCAGCTCGTCGATGAAGCTTTCCGAGAAGAAGGCGTTGTGTGAATGGCCCACCGAGCGCCAAAAACCCACAGGCACGCCCGACTTCGTGGTCACATGGCTCATGTGCTGGTTCAAAAAGCCGTAGGGCAAATCGAACAGGCCTTCCGATGTGGTTTTGTCGGGCATGTCGATGGGGCCCGAGAGGTGCGGCGCGGCCCGCGCCATCCAGCGGGGGGTGATGGCATCACCTGCCGACTTGATGCGCAGGCTGCTGACTTCGCCTTGTGCGTCGATGGATGCCTGGAACTTGGCCAGGTGCATCGGGCGGTAAAAGTCATGTGTCATGTCTTCTTCGCGCGACCAGACCAGTTGCACGGGTGCGCCCTTGCAGGCCATGGCCACTTGCACCGCCTGGCCAATAAAATCGACATCCAGCCGGCGGCCAAAGCCGCCGCCCAGCAGGGTGACATGGACGGTGACTTGATCTTCTTTAACGCCTGCCACTTTGGCCGCCATGGCACGCGCCATTTGCGGCACCTGCGTGGGCACCCAAACTTCGACTTTGCCGTCTTTGACTTGCGCCGTGCAGTTCATCGGCTCCATGGTGGCGTGGGCCAGATAGGGCGCTTGGTAGAGCGCGTCGATGCGGTTGGCGGCGGTTTGCTCGGCCTTGAGCTGCAGGCCTTGCTCGTGGAAGGTGAAGCCGCTTTCGGTGTTCAGAGCATTGAGCAAGTCGGCTTGGATACGGGTGGTGTCTGCAGCACCTGATGCACCCGCAGCAGCTGTGGGCCACTGAACCTTCACGGCTTGTGCGCCTTGGCGGGCCTGCCAGGTGTTGCTGGCCACCACGGCCAAACCGCCCGTGCCACCACCCCAAGCGTCCACCGATACCACTTGGCTCACGCCTGGGATGGCCAGCGCAGCCACGGTGTCCATGGGGGCTGCTTGGCCACCCAGCACCGGGTTCATTCGCATGGCTGCAAACAGCATGCCGGGCAAGCGCACGTCCATGCCGAACTGCGCCTGGCCTGTGACTTTGGCGGGGATGTCGTTGCGTGCAGCGCTTTGGCCGATCAGCTTCCAGTCCGCGCGGGCTTTGGGGTTGATGTTGGCCGGGGTGCTGCCCGATGCGGCTGCGCCCATTAGGCCGTAATGCGCCTTTTGACCCGAGGCGTGTTGCATCACGCCTTCGCGCACGGTGATCTCGCTGGCGGGCACCTTCCAAGCGGCGGCCGCAGCTTGCACCAGGCTGGCGCGTGCGGTGGCGGCGGCCATGCGCAGCGGCTCCCACAAGTCGGCCACCGAAGACGAGCCGCCCGTGGCATTGAGGCCCAGTTCGCGGGCGATCTTGCCCACCATCCACTCAGCCAGTTTGATCTTGGCGGGTTTTTCCTCCTCGCTGTCCAGCGGGTGAAAGGGCAGGCTGGCCACCAGCATGGCCACGTTGCCGTAAATGCTGTCAGCCCCGGCTTGCTCCAGGCGCACGCGGGCGAGCGGCACGTCCAGCTCTTCGGCCACCAGCATGGCCAGCGCGGTGTGCACGCCTTGGCCCATTTCGCTGCGCGGCATGGCCAGCACCACCGCACCATCGGCGGCGATTTTGATCCACCCGTTCAGGGCCACATCGCCTTGCGTGGTCAGCATCAATTCTGGCGAGCCCATGCGCGAGCGGGCGGGCATCGCGCCCCAGCCCACCACCAGTGCGCCGGTAGCGCCCAGGGCGCTCAAAATCCAGGTGCGGCGCTTCATGCGGCACCGCCTTTCTTCATGGCAGCCGCCGCCCGGTGGATGGCCGCCCGCACACGTTGGTAAGTGCCGCAGCGGCACAGATTGGTCATGGCGGCGTCGATGTCGGCGTCGCTGGGTGTTGCGTTTTTGCCCAGCAAGGCGGCCGCTGCCATCAACATGCCGCTTTGGCAGTAACCACATTGCGGCACCTGCTCGGCGATCCATGCGGCTTGCAGGGGGTGGGGCTTTTCTGCCGTGCCCAAAGATTCGATGGTTTTAATGGGGCGATTGGCCACAGCCGATGTGGGCGTCACGCAAGAGCGCACGGGCTGGCCGTCCACATGCACGGTGCAGGCCCCACAAGCGGCAATGCCGCAGCCGAATTTGGTGCCCGTGAGATTCAATTCATCGCGCAGCACCCACAGCAAGGGGGTGCTGGGATCGGCGGTGGCGGTGTGGCTTTGGCCGTTGATGTTCAGTTGCAAGTCGTATCCCCTGTGATGGAAGCAAGCATGTTAGTGCAAATGAATGCACTTCTTTGTCGCTAGTAGATCTGCGCTGGGTGAGGCACTTCACAGTTGCGTGCGCAGCGTCCAAATCTCTGGGAAGAGCACGGTGTCCAGCATTTTGCGTAAATAGCTCACGCCGCCAGTGCCCCCGGTGCCGCGTTTGAAGCCGATCACGCGCTCCACCGTGGTCACATGCCGAAAGCGCCACAGGCGAAAAGCGTCTTCCAGATCGGTGAGTTCTTCGCCCAGTTGGTACAGGTCCCAGTGCTGCTGCGGGTTGCGGTAGACCACCAGCCAGGCGTCTTCGACCGCAACGCTTGCCGGGTAGGGCTGACGCCAGTCGCGCTGGGTGTGGGTGTCCGGCACCTCCAGGCCACGTCGCTTCAACAGGCGCAGGCATTCGTCGTAGAGCGACGGCGCTTCGTAGGCCGCCTGCACGGTGGCCGACAGGTTGGGGCGGTGCGCGTGTGGTTGTAGCATGGCCGCGTTTTTGTTGCCCATCGCAAACTCGATGCAGCGGTATTGCCAGCTCTGGAAACCACTCGACTGCGCAAGATAAGGGCGAATGGCGCTGTACTCGGGCGGCGTCATGGTGGCCAGCACGTCCCAGGCGTGCACCAACTGCTCCATGATGCGGCTGACGCGGGCCAGCTTTTTGAAGGCGTCGGGCAATTGGTCATTGGCGATGCCTGCCATGGCCGCTTGCAGCTCGTGCAGCATCAGCTTCATCCACAATTCGCTGGTCTGGTGCTGCACGATGAACAGCATCTCGTTGTGGTCGGGCGAGAGCGGTTGCTGCGCGTTCAGGATGGCGTCGAGTTGCAGGTAGTCGCCG
>JAKFXJ010000052.1 GCA_021731425.1 Limnohabitans sp.
GATGCGGGTGCCTGCGGGGATGAGTGCGAGTTCGGCGGCCATGTGCTGGCGGTGCAAATAGGGCGTCCCCACTTCCACCAAATCCATGCCCAGTTCGCGGTGCACAAAGCGCGCCAGCGGAATTTCGAGCTGCGAGTCGGGGAAGAAAAAGATGCGTTGGCCTTGCAGCATCTGACGCTGCACAGCCAGGGCTTTTTCGGCGCGTTGGCGCGGCGCAGCGGTGGCTTGTTCAAACACCTCGGGGGCCACGCCAAACTCGGTGGCGGCCGCTTGCAGCCAGGCGGTTGTGCCTTCCACGCCCAGCGGAAAGGGCGCTGGCAAATGCTGCGCACCGCGCGACTGCAGGGCGCGTGCGGTGTCGGCCAAAAAGGGCTGGGCCAACAAATAGCGGGTGTTCGGGCCAACCACCGGCATGGCCTGGCTGTTGCGTGGTGGGAAAAAGTTGACCTGCAAACCCATGCGATCAAACAAGCTGCGCATCTGGTCTTCGACCACATCGGCCAGGGTGCCGACCACCATCAGGGCGGGGGCGGCGTCGGTGCTGGTCGGCAAACCAGGAACCATCGCAGAAAGACAAGCGTCTTCGCCTTGGGTGAAGGTGGTTTCGATGCCACTGCCCGAGTAGTTGAGCACGCGCACCTTGGGGTGGTGGATTTGGTTTTGGCGCTCGGCGGCGCGCGACAAATCGAGCTTGATGACCTCGGAGGGGCAAGAGCCCACCAAAAACAACAAGCGGATGTCGGGGCGGCGTGCCAGCAACTGGCCGACCACGCGGTCGAGTTCTTCGTGCACGTCGGCCAAGCCTGCCAAGTCGCGCTCGTCGATGATGGCGGTGCCAAAGCGGGGCTCGGCAAAGATCATCACGCCCGCGGCCGACTGGATCAGGTGGGCGCAGGTGCGTGAGCCCACCACCAGAAAGAAGGCGTCCTGGATCTTGCGGTGCAGCCAGATGATGCCGGTCAGGCCACAAAACACCTCGCGCTGGCCGCGTTCGACCAAAGGCACAACGTCGGTGCAACCGGCGGTTGCAGCGGAGGTTTCGGCGCGGATCGGGATGACAGTGCTCATGTGCTGGCCTGTGCGCCCGTGTCGGGCATGGAAGTGGTGGAAGGTTGTTTTTGCAGCCGCGCCATGCGCAGCTTGCGGATGTATTGCGCGGCATTGATGGCGTAGCTCCCATACGCGGCCAGGGCCAGCCACAGCAAGTCGTTGGCGCTCCACGCGCCTTGCCACCAAGCCCAGACATAGGCGGTGTGCAGCACCATGACCCCCATGCTGACCACGTCTTCCCAATAGAAGGCGGGGGCGAACAGGTATTGGCCGAAGACCACTTTTTCCCAGATGGCACCCGTGACCATGATGGCGTAGAGCACCACGGTCTTGAGTACCACCGAGGCCAGGGCCCAGTCGGTGTGCTCGCCGGTTTGCAGGCTGTTGATCACCAAATAAAGGCTGATGCCAAAAATCAGGAACTGCACCGGGGCCAGAATGCCTTGCACCATCGTCCACGCGGTCGCGTCACGCCGGGCGCGTTGCGCTGGTGTGTACAAAACCTGGGGGCTGGAAGCGGGCATGGAGGACCTGGTTGATGTTGGGGCTTGGAGTGAATGTAAGTCTGGACATACAGTGTGTCAACATAAATTGACATTAATTTCAGTTATCAGGGTTTACACTAAATACAAGCTCGCAAAATCAAATCACACTCGGAACTGCGTTTTGTGGGTGCTTTGCCGAACCTCACACCACGCACTTCTTGCGACGAGCACTCCGACGCCCCGGAGCCTGCCGCTGGTGTATCCCTCCTGATGATCGGTGCTTGTCATGGCGAAATTCAATCTCGAAACCGCACAATCCCCGCCCTTGGCCGAGGCTTCTCGCCATGCCTTGCCCGAAGCCTTGCGTCAAGGTGCACCGGTCGGGCCTCGCCTGGTAGGGGGCACCAGCTTCACCGGCAAATCGGCACTCGACTTGGCGCAAATCCAGATCCTGGCGCAAGCCTGCCTGCAGGGGCTGGACGCGGCGCGGCAAGTGGTGTTTGGCTGGCAGCGCCAGGGTCAGTCGCTGGAAGACATCTATATGCAAGGCATCACGCCTTGTGCCCGTTTGCTGGGTGACTGGTGGTGCGCCGACCGGCTCGATTTCGCCATGACCACCATCGCGTCGGCCCATTTGCAGCAGCTGCTGCACGACTTCAGCAGCGAGTTTTTGCAGGAAACTCCCTCGCAGCGCCTGCCTTGGAGCTTGCTCTTGCTGACCGAGCCCGGTGCACAGCACAGCCTAGGCTTGTTCATGCTCAGTGAATTTTTCAAGCGCGCCGGCTGGCTCGTGACCGTGGGTGTGCCGCAGGATGTGACCGAGTTCAAGCGCCTGTTCCAGTCGGACTGGTTTGACGCGGTGGGCATTTCGGTGAGCAGCGACCGCCACTTGGACACCCTGGCTGCCTTGCTGCCCAAGCTGCGTGAGGGCTCGGACAACTTGGGGCTGCAGGTGTTTGTCGGTGGGCCCATGGACTTTATTGCACCCGAACGCTTGCAGGGCTTGGCCGCCGAGGTGCTGGCCGAAGACGCGCCTGCCACCGTGTCGCGCATCACCCAAACCATGGCTGGCGCAGCGGCTCGAGCGAGCTGACATGGCCTGTTCTGTACGTTTCTTAACATTGAAACCACAAGGCCATCCGTTTTTAATGGCATATAAGCCTATACTTGTATGACAAATTCAAGTGTCAACTTCCTGATGCTCAAACCCGTTTGGTTTACAACATGAAGCTTCCCTCTTTGGACCCCTCCACCTTTTCCCAGTTGCTGGGGGTGGTGTCTGATGTCACCTTGGTCATGGACCCGCAGGGGGTGATCGAGGACGTGTCGACCGGGCGTGACACGCTGGCCGCTTTGGGCTGCCAGTCGTGGGTGGGCCGCCGCTGGATCGATACCGTCACCAGCGAAAGCCGCACCAAGATCCAAGAAATGCTGTCTTCACAAGGTGTTCCCGATGTGATGCGCTGGCGGCATGTGAACCACCTCTCGCCGGTGGGCAATGAGGTGGCCATTCAATACGTGGTGCTGCCATTGGGCGGCGGCAAGCTGCTGGCCATGGGCCGCGATCTGGAAAGCCTGGCCGAGTTGCAGCGCCGCCTGGTCGAAACCCAGCAGTCCATGGAGCGCGACTATTTGCGCCTGCGCCACATCGAGGCGCGCTACCGCGTGCTGTTTGACACCTCTTCTGAGGCGGTTTTGATGGTCGATGCCAGCACCCAGCGCGTGCTGGAGGCCAATGTGGGCGCGCAGTCCCTGCTCAAAGACGCGGGCAAACGCCTGGTGGGCCGCGATGTGCGCGAATGTTTCGAAGGTGAAAGCCAAGGCGAAGTGCAGTCCTTGCTGCGCACGGCGCTGGCCACGGGCCGTATTGAGATGTGCGCGGCCCGTGTGGCGGGCTTGCCTTCGGCCTGGACGGTGTCGGCCACGGTGTTCCGCCAAGAGGGTGGGGCGCAGTTCTTGGTGCGCCTGGTCACCCGCGAGGCGGTCACCGCAACTTTGAATGATGCCGGTTCTTCGGCCGCTTTGAGCGAAGCCATGGAGCGCTTCCCGGATGGTTGGTTGTTGACCGACACCTCAGGCCTGATCAAAAGCGTGAACGAAGAGGGCATGGCTTTGTTGGGCCTGACGGCCTCGTCCCAAGTGGTGGGTCAGAGCCTGGAGCGCTGGCTCTTGCGCGGCGCGGTGGACTGGGGTGTGCTCAACACCAGCTTGCGCCAGCAGTTGCCGGTGCGCAATTTCGCCACCGAAGTGCGCACCCTGTCGGGCATGACCTTGCCCGTCGAGGTGTCGGCCGTGTGTCTGGCGCGGCCCGAGCCGATGTACGCCTTTTTTGTGCGCGACATGGACCGCCGTCTGCAAGGCGGGGCGTCGGTGGCGCAAAGCCAAGCCAACCCGTTTGCCGACCTGTCGCAGTTGGTGGGGCGTCGCCCGATCAAGGACATCGTGGGCGAGACGGTGGACACCATCGAGCGCCTGTGCATCGAGGCCGCCTTGGAGTTGACCCACAACAACCGCGCTTCGGCTGCAGAAATGTTGGGTTTGTCACGCCAAAGCCTGTACGTCAAACTGCGCCGCTTTGGCATGGTGGCGGAAGCCGAAGCCGACGCGCCTTGAGGTTTGTCAGTTTGAGCTGACATTAAGTGTCAATCCCGGTTGACATTTTAGAAACTCTCTTCACAATGGGGGCATGGACACCCCACCTTTGGCCCACGCGCCACACAACCAGGCCCTGGCGCCGCTCGGTCGGCCTGCCTTGCGCACGGTGGCCGAATTCCTCAAGCCCATTACTTGGTTTCCGCCCATGTGGGCCTTTGCCTGTGGCGTGGTGGCCTCTGGGCAGGACCTGGGCGCGAACTGGGCTTTGCTGCTCTTGGGTTTGGTGTTGACCGGCCCGCTGGTCTGCGCCAGCAGCCAAGCGGTGAACGACTGGTTTGATCGGCATGTGGACGCCATCAACGAACCCAACCGCCCCATCCCTTCGGGCCGCATGCCCGGTCGCTGGGGTTTGGGCATTGCCATCGCCTGGACCGCGCTGTCGCTGGTCTGGGCCACGCTCATGGGGCCTTGGGGCTTTGCGGCCTGCGCCCTGGCCATTGCGCTGTCCTGGGCCTACAGTGCGCCACCCGTGCGCCTCAAAAACAACGGCTGGTGGGGCAACGCAGCTTGTGCCCTCAGTTACGAAGGTCTGGCTTGGTTGACCGGCACGGCCGTCATGTTGGGCGGAGCCTGGCCTGGCCCGCATTCGGTGGCGTTGGCGCTGCTCTACAGCGTGGGTGCCCACGGCATCATGACGCTCAACGATTTCAAGGCCATTGAAGGCGATCGCCGCATGGGCGTGGCCTCGTTGCCGGTGCAGCTGGGCGCGCACGGCGCCGCGCGCATGGCCTGTGTGTTCATGCTGGTGCCGCAGGTGGCGGTGGCGGCTTTGCTGCTGAACTGGCAACTGCCATGGCACGCTGCGGCCGTCTTGGCTTTGGCGGTTTCACAGGGGCCTTTGATGCTCAAATTTTTGCGCCAACCGGTAGAGCGCGCCTTGCATGTTTCGGCCTTTGGTGTGCCGCTTTTTGTGAGCGGCATGATGGTCAGCGCCTGGGGCCTGCGCCAGTTGAGCGGCTTGCACAGCAGCGTGGGGGTTCTATGAACACACCGATGAATGCACAGGTATTTGGCTGGTTCCAGATCATCCGCTTGGGGCTGATCCAGGCCTGCCTAGGCGCGGTGGTGGTGGTGACCACGTCCACACTCAACCGCATCATGGTGGTCGAGCTGGCGCTGCCCGCCTTGCTGCCCGGTTTTCTGGTGGCCTGGCATTACGCGGTGCAGATGGTGCGCCCGCGCATGGGATTTGGGTCTGATAAAGGTCGGCGCAGCACGCCCTGGATGATGGGCGGCATGCTGGTGCTGGGTGTGGGCGGCGTGATGGCCGCTTGGGCCACCGTGTGGATGGCCACCCAACCCATGTATGGCGCGCTGCTGGCCTGGTTGTCCTTCAGTTTGATTGGTTTGGGCGTGAGCGCATGCGGCACATCCTTGTTGGCGCTGATGGCCAAGCGTGTGCCCGATGAGCGCCGGGCGCCCGCGGCCACCACCGTGTGGCTGATGATGATTGTCGGTTTTGCGGTCACAGCGGGGGTTGTGGGCAAGCTGATTGACCCTTACAGCCCGCAGGTGCTGCTGCAGGTCTCGGCAGGCCTGAGTTTGCTGACCGCCTGCATCACGGCGCTGTGTTTGTGGGGCTTGGAAAAGGACGGTGACGTTCCACAGGCCACAGCGCCTAGCCTGGCCACCGAGCGCCTGCAAAAGCAAAATTTCAAAGAGGCTTTTCAAGAGGTGTGGGCCGAGCCTGCGGCGCGCACCTTCACCGTGTTTGTGTTCATGTCCATGCTGGCCTACAGCGCGCAGGACCTGATTCTGGAGCCCTTTGCGGGCGCGGTGCACGGCTTCACGCCGGGGCAGACCACGCAGCTCTCGGGTTGGCACCACATGGGTGTTCTGATCGGCATGCTGGCGGTGGCTGGGGCCGGTTCGCGCTGGGTGGCGGGGCGCTTGGGCTCTGTGCAAGCTTGGATGGTGGGCGGATGCCTGGTGTCGGCGCTGGCCACGGTGGGCTTGGTCAGTTCGGCCTTGTCTGCCGCATGGCCGCTCAAGGCCAATGTGGTGTTCCTCGGTGTGGCCAACGGTGCGTTCTCGATCGCCGCGATTGCCACCATGATGCGTCTGGCTGGCGAAGGCGGCGCGGGCCGCGAAGGCACACGCATGGGTTTGTGGGGCGCGGCGCAAGCGGCGGCCTTTGGTTTGGGGGGATTGCTCGGCACCGCTGCCAGCGATCTGGCCCACGCCTTGTTGGGGGAACAACGCACGGCCTATGCCGCCGTGTTTGGCATGCAAGCGCTCATGTTTGCGGTCTCGGCAGCGGTGGCGACACGCCTGCGCACTGGACCCGCGGCACAGAGAGCGTCTTTGCGTTTTGACGGTCCCGTATTGCTCAAAGGTGGGTCAAGCTCATGAACCAAACCGATTACGATTTTGTGGTGGTGGGCGGAGGTCCTTCGGGGGCCACCGCTGCACACGATTTGGTGCGCCAAGGCTGGCGCGTGTTGTTGCTCGACCGCCAGGGCCGCACCAAACCCTGCGGCGGCGCGATCCCGCCGCGCCTGATCCAGGACTTCGACATCCCCGACCACCTGTTGGTGGCCAAGGTGCGTTGTGCCCGCATGATCTCGCCGACCGACAACAAAGTCGACATCCCCATCGACAACGGCTTTGTGGGCATGGTGGACCGTGACGAGTTTGACGAGTACTTGCGCAATCGCGCTGCCCAGTCGGGTGCGGTGCGCTGCCAGGCGATTTTTGACAAACTTCAGCATGACGACAGTGGCAAGTTGTGGGTGCACTACACACCGGTCACGCCCAAAGAACACGCGGCCCTAGAGCATGCCCAACCCATCAAGGTGTCCACCCGCATGGTGGTCGGGGCCGATGGTGCACGCTCGGAAGTGGCGCGCCAAGCCATTCCCAACGCCCACAAGACCAAGTACGTGTTCGCCTACCACGAGATCATCGAGTCGCCTGTGGGCCAACCCGGCTACGACGCGGACCGCTGCGATGTGTATTACCAAGGCGAGGTCTCGCCTGACTTTTACGGCTGGGTCTTCCCACATGGCAAGACCATGAGTGTGGGCATGGGCAGCGCAGACAAAGGGTATTCGCTGCGCAGCGCCACAGCACGCCTGCGAGAAATTGCGGGTCTGACCCACGCGCCCACCTTGCGCCGCGAAGGTGCGCCCATCCCGCTCAAGCCCTTGCCCCAGTGGGACAACGGCCGCGACGTGGTGGTGATTGGCGACGCTGCGGGGGTGGTGGCACCGTCGTCGGGTGAAGGCATTTACTACGCCATGGACTGCGCCCGACGCGTTGCCCAAGCGGCGCACCAGGCCCTCAAAACCGGCAACAGCGCTTGCCTCAAGCAAGGCCGCAAGAGCTTCATGAAGCAGCACGGTCGGGTGTTCTGGATCTTGGGCGTGATGCAGTACTTCTGGTACCAAAACGACAAACGCCGCGAAAAATTCGTCAAGATCTGCGAAGACCGCGATGTGCAGCGCCTGACCTTTGAGTCCTACATGAACAAAGAATTGGCGCGCAAGGACCCCATGGCCCATGTGCGCATCTTCTTCAAAGACATGGCGCATTTGTTGGGTTTGGCACGCACATGAGGACTGAGTGAGCCAGCACCCCGAACACGGCTTGCTGAGGTCAACCCCGGGGCGCAGGCACAAAGCGTCTGTGCGCACCTTGCTCCTGGCCTTTGTGCTCAGCTACGCCACAGCGGGCATCGGTGCGGCTTTGACCGAGTTGGGTCCGTGGTACTTTGCACTCAAGCACCCGCCCTGGAAGCCACCCGACGCCGCATTCGGTGTGATTTGGTCCACCATCTTCACGCTGTGCGCCATCAGCGGCTGGCTGGCTTGGCAAGCGGCCGACACCGCTGCGCTGCGCCGCCGAGTGGCGGTGCTGTTTGGCGTGAATGCCGCGCTCAACATGCTGTGGAGCGCGCTGTACTTCAAGCTGCAGCGCCCGGACTGGGCGCTGTTTGAGGTGGTGTTTTTGTGGCTGTCCATCCTGGCACTGATCATGGGCCTGTGGCGCTTGTCGCGCTGGGCCAGTTTGCTGCTCGTCACTTACTGGGTCTGGGTCAGCATCGCTACCGTGTTGAATGTGCAAACCGTGATGCTCAACGGACCTTTCGGCGTGCAACCCTGAACGCTCAACCCCATTAGGAGCCCCTATGCCCCCATCCCTCATGGCGACGATTTTTTTGTTGATGACCGGCCTGTGCGGCGCGGCTTATTGGTGGCTGGACCGCCGGATGCAGCGCTTGTCGAACACTCTGCGCGACACCTACAAACTGGGCTTGATGATCATCTACGGCCTGCAGATGGTGTTGCTGCTCATGTTTGCCATCTAGCCATGACCGCACTCACCCACGCGGCCTGCGCCGTATGCACGGGCATGTCCCGCGCCGCATGAAGAGGCCTTGGCTCGTGCTGGCCCTGGGTGCTTTGACGCTGCTGTCCCTGTGGTTGTGGACACCCGATCTGCCGCGTGCCACTTTGGAGGCCCGTTACCTCGCAGCCGCCGCCGACCTGCGCCAGGTGGAGCCGTGGCAGTTGCATGTGCGCGACAGCGGCCCGCCCAGCTCAGCACCCGTCAAGTCCGATGCACAGGGCAATGCCCCAGCGGTCGTTTTGTTGCACGGCTTTGGTTCGAGTTTGCAGACCTGGGACGTTTGGGCCCAGGGCCTGGCCGCCACACACCGCGTGGTGCGCATCGACCTGCCCGGCAGTGGCCTGAGCCCGCCCGATCCGGCACACGATTACCGCGACGAGCGCAGCCTGAAGTTGCTGAATGCCTTGCTCGATGACCTGGGTCTGTCCCGCGTCAGCCTGGTGGGCCATTCCATGGGCGGGCGCATCGCCTGGACCTTTGCGGCCAAGTTCCCCGAACGGATCAACAAACTGGTGTTGGTGGCCCCCGATGGTTATGCCAGTTTCGGCTTTGAGTACGGCCAACCCATGGAGGTGCCCGCCACACTGGGCCTGATGCGCCATGTGCTGCCCAAGCCCCTGCTGCGCATGAACCTGAAAGCGGCTTATGCCCAGCCCGAGTCGCTCAGTGATGCCGTGACCACGCGTTACCACGATTTGATTTTGGCGCCCGGGGCGCGTCAGGCCATGCTCGACCGTTTGGCGCAAACCGTGCTGCAAGAGCCTGGGCCACTGCTGCGCCAAATCCGAGCGCCGACCTTGCTTGTCTGGGGCGAGGCGGACGCCATGATTCCCGTGAGCAATGCCCGCGATTACCTGAAAGACTTGCCCGGCAGCCGTTTGGTGTCTTGGCCTCAAGTGGGGCATTTGCCGCAAGAAGAAGCGGCGCAGCTGTCTTTGAAGGCGGTAATGGATTTTCTGCGCTGAATGGCGCACGGCAAGTGCGCTTGACTCCAAGCCCTTCAGGGCTCAGCGCCACACCAGCGCAGAATTTGTTGCGCCGTACCCATGGGGTCTTGTTCGTGGGCCAGATGGCCCAAACCTGCTTGAACGTGCAGTTGCGCTTGTGGCAAGCGCTGGCAGGCTTCGTCGGCCAAGGCCGGGGGCACGGTCTGGTCTTGCGCGCCGATGTGCATGAACACCGGGTTGCGGACCTCGTGCAGGCGAGCGGCCAAGGGCTTGAGTCGCCAAGCCGCCATCATCGACAACACGCCGTGCACATGGCCCGAGTCGCTGAGCACGCGGGTGTACAGATCCAGCCCTTGCGCATCGAGTGTGGAGCCGGTGCGTGCGATCCATTCGGCCACCGCGCCGGGCTTGGCCGCCATTTTGGCGGTGGCCCAGGCGGACAGCGGGTTGAGCGCAGCCAGTTTGGCCGCGGGACCGAACAACCACGAGGCCACGCCGGGTAGCGGCAGCCAAGCGGGGTTCAAACCGATCAGGGTGCTGCGCGAGGCGCTGTCAAAGTGCAGCGCCATGTGCGCGGCAATCGCCGCGCCTGCCGAGTGGCCCACGATCACCTGCGGCGTGAGATTGAGTTGCAGCATCAGTGCGCGCAGGCCTTCGGCCATGCCGGGCAGCGACAGCGCGCCTTCGGGGCCTCGGCTGGTGAAGGCGTGGCCGGGCAGGTCGGGCGCGATCACGGTGAAATGCTGGGCCAGCGCGGGCATGAGGCCTCGCCAGCTGAAATGGCCCGATCCCGTGCCGTGCAAAAGCAGCATGCAGGGGCCTTGACCCATGGTTTGCACATGCCACTGGATGCCGCCTGCTTGCACGAAGCGGCTGTGCTGCGCGTTTGGCCAAGTGGTTTGGTGATCGGCCCAGGCCATGCCGGGGTAGAAGCGGTCAAACATAGCGACTCAAGCCTGCGGGCTGCGCACCCGTTCGATGGCGTGCGCCATGCGCTGCGACTGCACCTGCGGCATGGGCAGGTAGCTCGCGCCCATGGTGGCGGCCAGTTGCTGCGCTTGCGCGTCGGGGTGCATGGACGTGTCGATCCACAAGGCGCGGTGGCCGTTGGCGCGCCACTGTTGGCCCCAGCTTTGCGCGTCCAGTTGCGCTTGGGCGCGGCCACCCAGGCCTTGCAGCGTCACGTTGGCGCGGCCGTCGCTCAGCACCACCAAGATGGGCGTGACGCCTTGGCGCTGCAGCTGCGCCGCTTGTTCGTGCGCCATTTTGAGGGCCAGCGCCAAGGGCGTGCCGCCGCCACCGGGCAGGCCGGTCATGGCGCGTTTGGCGCGCACCAGCGAGCGCGTCATGGGCAGCAGCAATTGCGCCTGTGCGCCCCGGAAGGCGACGATGCAGACGCTGTCGCGCCGGGCATAGGATTGCTGCAACAACAACTCCACCGCGCCTTTGGCTTCGGCCAAGCGTTGCAGCGCCGCCGAGCCCGAAGCGTCGAGCGCCAGGATCAGGCAACTGGAGGCGCGCTGCTGGTAGCGTTGGATGTGGAAGTCTTCGGCGCGGATCGCCACGCGGCCGGTGCTGTGCGTTTGCCGCAAACGCTGTTTGGGCGCGGCGGCGCGCAAAGTGGCCAGCACATGCAGGCGCGCTTGACCGCCGGGGCGGCCAGGGCGTGGGGGCAGGGGGCGGCCGCGTTGCGAGCCCGCGCGGGTTTGGCCGCTGCGCCCCGAGGTGTTGTGGCTGGCTGCCCCTTGGCGCGTCATCAGCGCGTCCAGCATGTGCGGCGGCAAGCTGGCCAGAGCCGCTGCGACCATCATCTCTTGCAGGTCTTCGGCACTCGGTTCGGCGTTCTGTTCGGGTGGTGGACCGGGGTCTTGGTCCTGGTCTTTTTCAGACTCGCTCTCAGGCGTTTGGTCTGCGCTGTCTGGGGGCTCAGGCAGCTCTGGTGGCGGTTTGGCGTCCTCCTGTGTCGCGGGCTCTGCTTCTTGCGCAGACGGCTCAGCTGGCCACTGCGTGGCACGAGGCGCGAGCACACAGCGCGCGGCAAAGCCCAGGTCGTCGGCGTCCAGCGTGCTGCGCCCGTTCAGCGCCGCATGGCCGCAGGCCACGCGCAGCGCCAGGCTGGGAACTCGCAAGGAACCAATGCCCAGGCCCAAAGCGGCGGCGCACAGCGCTTGCATGTGTTCGTCGCTCGCTTGTACTTGCGGCAGCTGTTCGCGGGCGCGGGCCAAAGCGCCGGGGCTGAGGCGAATCTGCAGGCCGTCCGATTCGCTGTTGCCCTGCCACGCCGCGTGGATGTCGCTGGGTGAGAGTTCGTTCAGATCCAGCCAAACGCCCAGGCGCTCGGCCAGGGCCGCGCCCACGCCCGGTTCGTCGGGCAAGGATTCGTCGAGCGCCACCACACCAAAACGGGTGATGGTGGGGGCTGCGTTGTGGCGGGTGGGCAGCACCTGGCCTTGTTCAAGGGCTTGTACCAAAGGCGCGAGCAATGCGGGCGAGAGGCGCTCCGCCATGGGCAGGCAGACCAAGCCTTGGTCGGCTTGTTGCAGCAAGCCGGCCTGCAGGTGCAGTTGCCCGGTTTGCAGCGTGTGGGCCAGGTCGATGCCGCCCAGCAGCCGCTCGCTGTCCACCGAGCCGGGCACTTTCACCAAAGCGATGCCCAGCCCTGCCAGCGCTTGCAGCCAGCGCTCGCGCACCGGACCGTGCGGTGCGCGCAGGCACACGCCGCCAAAGCCGTGGGGGTCGATTTGCAACAGCTGCAGCGCCGTCAGCGCATCGTTCCAGCGCTCCATTGGGTCCGTAGGCGTAGAGGGTGGGGCTTCGCGGGCCATGCGCGCAGCCGGCTCAGGCGGCCAGCACTTCTTGCAAGCTGCGCTGCACGCGCGCGCCCGAGTCGGTGTCGTCCAGCGGGTTGCGGCGCAGGCGGTGGCGCAGGGCCAGCGGGGCCATGCTTTGCAGGTGCTCGGCCTTCACGGCTTTGTGGCCTTGCAGCGCGGCATACGCCCGTGTGGCGCGCAGCAGCGTGAGTTCGGCGCGCAGGCCGTCGGTGCCCAGTTGCTGGCACAAGCGGGTGCACAGCATCAGCATGTCGTCGCTCACTTCTACTTGGTCCAGCAGCTCACGCGCTTTGAGGATGCGCTTTTGCAGCTTTTGGTTGTCCTTGTGCCAAAGCGCCTTGAAGGCCTCCGGGTCTTTGTCGAAGGCGTCGCGGCGTTTGATGATGCTCACGCGCAGCGCCAGGTCTTGTGGCGTGCGCACCTGCACCGACAAGCCAAAACGGTCCAGCAGTTGCGGGCGCAGCTCGCCTTCTTCGGGGTTGCCGCTGCCCACCAGCACAAAGCGGGCAGGGTGGCGCACGCTCAGGCCTTCGCGCTCGACCAGGTTTTCGCCCGAGGCGGCCACGTCGATCAAGAGGTCCACCAAATGGTCGTCCAGCAGGTTGACCTCGTCGATGTACAAAAAGCCCCGGTGCGCTTGGGCCAGCAGGCCGGGGGCGAAAGATTTGACGCCTTGCGACAAGGCTTTTTCCAGATCCAGCGCGCCGACCACGCGGTCTTCGGTCGCGCCCAAGGGCAGGTCGACCACGGCAACTTGCTGTCGTTCCGTCACCACTTTGGCTTTGGGGTCACGGGCTTGGCAAACCGGGCAGGCACTCGCCGGTTTGGCCGGGTCGCAGCGGTAAGGGCAGCCTTTGACGACCGAAATCGGGGGCAACAAGTCGGCCAAGGCGCGCACGGCCGTCGATTTGCCGGTGCCCCGGTCACCGAGCACCAGCACGCCGCCAATGGACGGGTCGACCGCCACCACCTGGATGGCGAGGGTCATTTCATCTTGACCAACGATGGCCGCAAAAGGGAAGGTCAATGCCATGGGGCGTTCCGAGAAACTGTTCTCAGCCCATCATCCAAAAGACGCGTCAAAGTGTCAAGTTAAATTTACACTTGATGTCGGATTTTTGTCTTGAGGTTTCGCGGGGCAGGACCCTTTTTCAGGACCCCTTAGCCACCAGCCCGGGTGAAGGGCATCACACCGACCAGCCAGACGTGCAAGCCACCAATCAGGAAGGCCGCCCAGACACCCGTACCCACCCCCACTGCCAGCAAAGTGCCCAGCAGCTTGCCTTCGGGCG
>JAKFXJ010000176.1 GCA_021731425.1 Limnohabitans sp.
TGCGCAATGCCGACACCTTGACTGGTGCCTATTTGGGCGGGCGCAAACAAGTGGGCCTAGGCTTCAAGCGCATGGTGAGCGATAGCACGCCGCGTTTGATTTTGGAAGGCGCACGCGAGCACAACTTGCAAAACATCAGCGTGGACTTTCCGCTGCAGCGCCTGGTCACCATCACGGGTGTCAGCGGCTCGGGCAAATCGAGTTTGATCCAAGACGTGCTGGCCCCGGCCCTGATGCGCCACTTTGGCAAAGCCACTGAAACCCCCGGTGCTCACGACCGCCTGCTGGGGGCCGACCACCTGAGCGATGTGGTGTTTGTGGACCAATCACCCATAGGCAAAACCGCGCGTTCCAACCCGGTGAGTTATGTGGGCGCATGGGACGCGATTCGCGAAATTTTTGCGACTGCCCCTTTGTCACGCCAGCGGGGCTACACGGCCAGCAAGTTCAGCTTCAACGGTGGCGATGGCCGCTGCCCCACCTGCGGCGGTTCGGGCTTTGAGCATGTTGAGATGCAGTTTTTGAGCGACGTGTATTTGCGTTGCCCCGACTGCGATGGCAAACGCTACCGCCCTGAGATTCTGGAGATCACCGTCGAGCGCCAAGCCCTGGGCCAGGCACAGCCGCGCCACCTGAACGTGGCCGACGTGCTGGACTTGACGGTGAGCGAAGCTGCCGCCTTGTTCGCACAAGACCGCGACGTGATCCGCGCCCTGCAGCCCATCGTCGATGTGGGCTTGGAGTACGTGAAGCTGGGCCAGCCCGTGCCCACCTTGTCGGGCGGTGAGGCGCAGCGCCTCAAGCTCGCGGGCTTTTTGGCCGAGGCCGCCAAGAGCGCGTCCAAGAGCCGCCAGAGTCTGGCCCGCAAAGGCACGCTGTTTTTGTTTGACGAGCCAACCACGGGTCTGCACTTTGACGACATCGCCAAGCTCATGCGGGCTTTGCGCAAGCTGCTCGAAGCGGGGCATTCGCTCATCGTCATTGAGCACAACTTGGATGTGATTCGCGCCAGCGATTGGCTGATCGATCTGGGGCCTGAAGGTGGCTATGCTGGAGGGCTGATCGTGGCAGAGGGTACGCCCGATGATGTTCGCCAACATGCGACATCGCATACGGGGCTGGCGCTGCGCGAGTATGCCGAGTCGATGGGCGAGGTGTTGGGTGTGGCTGAGCGTTTGGGTGCGGATTTGTACGTTGGTGGGGGCGAGGCTGTGGTGTCAGCGGGTTCCTCATACGGCGGGCGTACGCCAAAATCGTCACCCGCTGACACCGCAGCCTCGCTCTCGAGAGCTTTGGGTCATGAGGGCGCAGGACTTTCCAGTGGAACTCATCAACGC
The DNA here is from genome assembly GCA_021731425.1 of Limnohabitans sp. Classification (GTDB taxonomy): domain Bacteria; phylum Pseudomonadota; class Gammaproteobacteria; order Burkholderiales; family Burkholderiaceae_C; genus Limnohabitans_A. The sequence continues at coordinate 1,338 of JAKFXJ010000176.1, forward strand.
GCACCCGTGTTGAACAACAACATCCAGATCATCAACGCCAAAGAACACAACCTCAAAAACCTGAGCGTCAACATCCCGCGTGGCAGCTTCAACGTGGTCACGGGCGTGAGTGGTTCCGGCAAATCCACATTGGCGTTTGACATCTTGTTCAACGAAGGCCAGCGCCGTTATTTGGAAAGCCTGAACGCCTACGCCCGAAGCATCGTGCAGCCCGCTGGCCGCCCCGAGGTGGATGCGGTGTACGGCATTCCGCCTACCGTGGCGATTGAGCAGCGCTTGTCGCGCGGCGGCCGCAAATCCACCGTGGGCACCACCACCGAGGTCTGGCATTTCTTGCGTTTGCTTTATGTGAAGCTGGGCATTCAGCATTGTGTGCACGACAACACGCCGGTGCAACCGCAAACGCCCGACAGCATCATCGCGCAGCTGATGACGCAGTTCCGGAGCCAACACATCGGCCTGCTGGCCCCCTTGGTCAACAACCGCAAAGGTGTTTATACCGAATTGGCCGATTGGGCCCGGCCGCGGGGTTACACCCACTTGCGTGTGGATGGCGACTTTTTGCCCACACAAGGTTTTCCGCGCATCGACCGCTTCAAAGAGCACAACATTGAACTGCCCGTGGCCAGCCTCGATGTGCTGCCGTCCAACGAAACCGCCCTGCGCCAAGCCCTGAGCAAAACACTGGAACACGGCAAAGGCGTGGTGCATGTGCTGAGCGATCTGGACGGCTTGCGCGAAGCCATGTTCAGCGGCGAGTCCACCGCCCGCATTGGGCAGCACCGCGTCTTTTCGACACTGCGGGCTTGCCCGGCCTGCGACACCTCGTATGCCGAACTCGACCCGCGCTTGTTCTCGTACAACAGCAAACACGGCTGGTGCCCCGACTGCGTGGGCACGGGCGTCAAGCTCAGCAAGGATGAGCGCAAAGTCTTTGACGACTCGGTGCAAGACGACAAGGACAAAGGCCGCGAGAAAACCTTTGCCGAACCCGAGATCGAAGACTTGGCCAACGTGGCCTGCCCCAGCTGCGAAGGCACCCGCCTGAACGCCACGGCGCGTGCCGTGCGCTTGGGTTCGGCGCCTGGCCAGGGCTGGCGCATCACCGACATCGCCAGTTTGTCGGTCACCGATGTGCGGCATTGGGTGGACAAGTTGCAGCTCACCGGCCGTGACGCTGACATCGCCCGCGACTTGGTGCCCGAGATCAAAAGTCGCCTTGAATTCCTCGAAGAAGTGGGTCTGGGTTACCTCACGCTCGATCGGGGGGCACCCACGCTATCAGGCGGCGAGGCGCAGCGCATCCGCTTGGCCGCGCAACTCGGCAGCAACTTGCAGGGCGTGTGTTACGTGCTGGACGAACCGACCATTGGTTTGCACGCCCGCGACAACCAGATCTTGCTCAATGCCCTGCACAAGCTGGGCGAGAAAGGCAACACGTTGGTGGTGGTGGAGCACGATGAAGACACGATTCGCCGTGCTGACCACATCATCGACATTGGCCCGAGTGCGGGCAAACGCGGTGGCCGTTTGGTGGCACAAGGCTCGGTGGCTGATATCACGGCTTCTGCCGATTCACAAACCGGCCGCTATTTGTTGCACGCGATGAAGCATCCGATGCATGTTCGCAGGTCGGTGTCGGTCTCGTCACGGGGCGACGGGCTGGACTCCTCATATGGCGGGGGTACGCCAAAATCGTCGCCCAGCCCATCACCCCATGCCGAGACATTGGCGTCGCCGATGCAATGGCTCACGCTCACAGGGGCCAACCTGCACAACTTGCGCCAAGTCGATGTGCAGGTCCCGCTCAAACGTCTGGTGGCCGTCACCGGCGTCAGTGGCTCCGGCAAATCCACCCTGGCCCGCGATGTGCTGCTGGCCAACGTGCAGGCGCTGGTCAGCCAGCGATCCACATTCGCAGGCCGCACCGCACAAGACGCAGGTCAGCGTGTGGCCTTGACGGCGTGCAGCGATGTGCAAGGCTTTGAGACCATCGACCGCGTGCTCGAAGTCGACCAAACCCCGATTGGCAAAACACCGCGTTCCTGCCCGGCCACCTACATCGGCTTTTGGGACACCATCCGAAAACTGTTTGCCGAAACCCTGGAGGCCAAAGCCCGTGGCTACGCCGCCGGGCGCTTCAGCTTCAACACCGGCGAAGGCCGCTGCCCCAGCTGCGAAGGGCAGGGCATGCGCACCATCGAGATGAGCTTCCTGCCCGATGTGAAAGTGCCTTGCGAAACTTGCCGAGGAGCCCGCTTCAACCCCGAAACCTTGGCGGTGACTTGGCGTGGCAAGAGCATTGGTGATGTGCTGCAAATGGAAGTGGACGAAGCGGTGGACTTTTTTGCCAGCATGCCCAGCATCGCGCACCCGCTGCAGTTGCTCAAGGATGTGGGCTTGGGATACCTGACCTTGGGTCAGCCTTCACCCACGCTCAGCGGTGGCGAGGCGCAGCGCATCAAGTTGGTGACCGAGCTGACCAAAGTGCGTGACGAGGTGGGCAAACGTGGCAACAAAGCGCCACACACCCTGTATGTGCTGGACGAGCCCACCGTGGGCCTGCACATGGCCGACGTGGACAAGCTGATCAGCGTGCTGCACCGTTTGGTGAACGCGGGCCATAGCGTGATCGTGATCGAGCACGATTTGGATGTGATCGCTGAAGCCGACTGGGTCATTGACCTGGGGCCGGAAGGCGGCAACGCGGGTGGCCGCATTGTGGCGGCCATGACGCCTGAGGCGCTGGTGCGTTTGGGCACCCACACGGGGGTGGCACTCGGGCCGGTGTTGGCCCGGACTTGAGGACGCAAAGGCCCGATATGATTCTCGATGATTTGAAGAATGACGGGAGTGCATGCCATGGGTAAAGAATTGACAGAGCATTGGCGCAGCAGTGCAGCAGCGATGCTGGTGCTCGGTGGGGCTTTGTGCAGCCCACTTTCTTGGGCGCAAGCCGATCCTGCAGCCGCTCAGAAAAATCTGGAGCAGTTGGGCGCACAGTTGCGCGAACGCGTGCTGCCCAAGCCCGTGGTGTACGCGGACACCTTGGGTTTGGAGGCCAACACGCCCGTGGCGCATCTGGTGGCGGTTCAGGTAAAAAGTGCGGTTTTGTCGCGCACCATTGACCGTTATTGGCAAGGCCGCATCGGGCGTGCAGTGTCGGTGGACGAGTTGCGTGCATTTCACGGCTGGTTTTATGAACGCGCTGCCCAAGAGGGCTACATGGCCTACGCCAAAACCGAGGTGGTGAAAGTCAACGGTGGCGAGCAACTTAACATCCAGGTCATGCAGCCCAAAATCAACAGCGTGCGTGTGCTTGCGCCTGGCAGTGCGCAGGCCAACCCTTATTTAGAGCGCGTGCAAAACCGCATGGGCCAAGTGTTCAAGGCGGGGCAATCGCTGGACACCTTGGCCCTGGACCAGGTGCTCGATTCGGCCAGCTACGATCTGCCCATCGAACTGGAAGCCACCTTGCGTGCTGTGGGCCCCGAGTTGCTGGACCTGGTGATCACCCTCACGCCCGCCATCGCCATGCCGGGCCAAACCTCCTCGGGTGTGGTGCAGGTGAACAACCATGGCCTTCGCCAATATGGACAAACCCAGCTGCTGACCGCCTTGACTGTGGGCATGCCGGAGGTCAAGGCGCAGCTGTCCTTGTTGGCACAAGCATCAGATGGCGTGGCCTATGCGCGGGCCGATTACGAGGGCCTGTTACCTGCATGGGGTTCTCGTTGGTCGGTGTTTGGCACCCATTCGCGCAGCCAATCGGTGCTGGAGGGGGTGGCGGCCACAGAGGGTGATGCCACCGAACTGGGCCTGGGGCTGAGCCGCATCCTGGGGGGCAACCGCGACCTGGTTTTTAAAGGGCATCTGGAGTTGGCCAGCCGCGAGAGCGAGAGCCGCTTGCAGGCTACCGGGGCTCAGCTGACAAGTATCGAGGACCGTCAACTGCGTTGGCGCTTGGTGGTGGACAACGAGCGCCTGTCTCCCCACCCTGTGCGGGCAGAGTTGGGTCTCGTGTGGGGGCAGTACCCACAGCCCGTCAGTGCAGCGGTGCCTCAAGGGGCTTACAGCCGGGCCAGTTTTGCGGTGAAGACACAAACGCCTCTGAGCGCGAGTGGGTCCCTGAAATTGACAGGCCGCCTGCGTGGCCAATGGGCCAGCCGCAATCTGGATTCCTACAACCAGATCACCTTGGGTGGCATCAATGGGGTAAGGGCCTACACCAGTGCCGACGGTTCCGGTGACCACGGTGCTTTGGCCAGCCTGGAGCTGACGCAGACCCTCAGCCCTGTGATGTCCATCACAGCCTTCTACGATGGGGGTCAGGTGCAGGCGCAGGCCGAGCCCTTGAATGCGTCGGCCATCAACCGTTATGCGCTGCAAGGTGCAGGGTTGCAATTGCAAGGGCGCTATTTCCAGTTGCACTACACCCTGACCTGGGCTAAAGCCTTGGGTGACTATGAAGCTTGGGTGCCGAGCAACATCGAGTCCCATGCCGGCAACAGCCGCGTGAACTTGTCGGTGAGTTACCTGTTCTGAGGTTCACGCCTGTGCTGCTCGGCGCCTTGTAGTCCGCTCAGTTAATGATTGGGCTGGCCTCAGCGACCAGTCGCCACAAAGAAGTCACTTCGGCAGCCCGGGCGGCATGCAGTGGATCGGTCTCATCGCTGGCTTTGCTGTGGACTGGTTTGACGTCCATGCGGCCCAGCACCTGCAGGCCCGCTTGCGAGATCCAGCCGAGCAATTGTTCGCGGGTGCGCAGGCCCAGGTGCTCTGCCAGGTCCGACAAAATCAACCAACCTTCGCCGCCCGCGCACAGGTGTTCGGGCAGGCCGCTCAAGAAGCCCTGGAGCATCTGGCTGCCTTCGTCGTAGACGGCTTGCTCCAGCAAGGACGTTGCGCGTGCGGGCAGCCAAGGCGGGTTGCACACCACCAAGGCGGCTCGGCCAGGCGGGAACAAATCGGTCTGCAGCAATTGGACCTGGTTTTGCAGGCCCAGGCGCTGCAGGTTGTCGCGGGCACAGGCCAAAGCACGTTCAGACAAGTCGCTGCCCACCACCTGGGCGGCCCCTCGCCGGGCCAACAAGGCCGACAGCACACCAGTGCCTACCCCAATGTCAAAAGCCACCGAATGCGTCTTCATGGCATCCGGCCAAGGGGCCTTGGCCACCAGTTGCACATACTCACCACGCACGGGCGAAAACACGCCGTAATGCGGGTGGATGCGCAAATTCTCACCCAGGGCGGGAACTTCGACCCCGTTCTTGCGCCACTCGAAAGATCCAATCACCCCTTGCAGGCCGCGCAGCGACACAACCCGGTGTTGGCCGTCTGCGGGTCCCCAGGCCTGCTGGCAAGCGGTTTGCACACCCGGGGCCCGGCGCAGCGCGATGCTGTAGTCGGGTTGCAGCTCGATCAGGATTTGGCCCAGCACGCGGGCGCGTTGAGACTGCGCCTGGCGGTGGGCATTGAAGACGGTGGGGGTCGGGTGGGCATTGTCACTGGCTTTGACTTTTGCTGGTTTTTTGCGTGCTGGGCGGTCCAGTCGGCGTTTGAGCGCCTGAAGCAGCTGTCGGGCATTTTGAAAGTCACCACGCCACAGCAAACCCGTGCCTTCACAGGCTAGGCGGTAAGCGGTGTCGGCGTTCAGGGTGTCATCCACCACCATCACCTTGCTGGGGGGGCGGGCCCCGTGGTCAGCCACCCAAAGCGCGCTGCGGGGTTGGCCATCTTCAAGCCAAGTGAGGGAGGCCGGTGGGGTCATGAGAAATCGCGGCCCTGTGACCGGTGTGCTGTAGAGGCTGCATCATAGCGGTCGCTGTGCGGGCTGCGGCGAACACCCGTTCCGTCTTGGGCTGCATGGCTGCAGGCAAAATAGCGCTTGTGGATACACCCAATCAGATCAGTCAGCCCATGCCCGCGCCCAGCACGACCTTTGTGTCTTCCTCGGAGAATGTGGCTGTGTTGGTGCCCACTTACAACCCAGGTCCTTTGTGGCTTGATTTTCTGGCGGGTTTGCAGGCGCAAACGCCGCCGCCTGCGCATTGCTGGGTGTTGGATTCGGAGTCCACCGACGGCAGTTTGGCCCAGACCGCGCAGGCTGGCATCGTGGTCCATGCAGTGGAGCGCAAGCGCTTCAACCATGGCGGCACCCGCCAATGGGGCATCGATCTCTTGCCCGCCGGGGTGGAGTTTGTGGTGTTCCTCACACAGGATGCGGTGTTGGCCGATCCCGAGGCCATTGGGCGTTTGTTGTCCGGTTTTACAGACCCTGAAGTGGCTGCCGTGTATGGACGCCAATTGCCCCACCCACAGGCCAGCGCGATTGCTGCGCACGCCCGGCAATTCAACTACCCGGCGCAGAGCCAAACCCGGCGCTGGTCCGACAAGGAAAGTCTGGGCATCAAGACCTGTTTCTTGTCCAATGCCTTTGCGGCTTACCGTTTGTCGGCGCTGCGCGAGGTGGGGGGCTTCTCGACCCGTGTGATTGTGGGCGAGGACACGCATTTGGCCGCTCGCCTGTTGCAGCAGGGCCATGCGATTCGTTACGAAGCGCAGGCACTCGTTTATCATTCGCATAATTATTCTTTGACCAGCGAATTTGCACGCTACTTTGACACGGGCGTGTTCCACCACGATGAAAACTGGATGATCCGGGACTTTGGCAAAGCGGGCCGCGAGGGCTTCAGGTTTTTGAAATCGGAGATTCGCTTTTTGATTCGGCACGCACCTGGGCGCTTGCCCGAAGCGATGTTGCGCACCGCGCTCAAAGCGCTGGCGTATCGCTTGGGCTGCATGCACCCGCGCTGGCCTTTGGCCCTCAAAAAACAGCTGTCCATGCACAAAGGGTTCTGGGCGTGAAGCATTCCGAGACATCAGCCCCTTTGGCCTCGCCCCTGTCTGTTTCACACCTCACCCTGATGCAGGTGCGCTTGTCCAAGCTCGCCATTTTGCTGGGCGATGCGCTGGCCATGGCCTCGGCTTTTCTGCTGTCTTTGTGGTTGACCGTCGCTGTGGTGGCGCCGCCCGGAATGTCCTTCAAAGTCTGGTGGGTCGGACAGGATGGTCAGCGATTTTTGGCCTGGGGCGTGATCGGCTTATTAGGTCTGGTTTTGCTCTTGACCCGCTACCAGCACTACAGCGACCGCCGCCCCGTGTGGGACGAGTTGGGTGACTTTTTCCGTCTGGTGGGTGTGCTGGCCTTGATGGACATGGCCTTGGTGGCCGTGACCCGCTGGAACGCTTCGCGCCTGTGGTGGCTGCTGTCTTGGTTGTTGGTCTTGCTCATGCTGGTGCTGATGCGGCATTTGACGCGCCAAATTCTCAAGCGATTTTCGCTCTGGTACCGGCCCACGGTCATCATTGGCATTGGCCCCAATGCCGAGGAGGCGGCGCTGGCCTTGAACAGCCAGCCCGAGTTGGGGTTTGCGGTCAGGGGCTTTGTCGACGCGGGTGGCGCAGCCGGTCAGGCTTCGGACAAGACCTACCCGCGCTTGCGGGCATTGGATGTGGGGCCGTATGCAAAAGCGCCGGGCATACAGTGGGTCATTGCCCTCGAGCATGCCCAATCGGAACAGCGCGAACAATGGCTGCGGCAATTGGCCCAATGGGGGGCGCCCGACATCAGTGTCATTCCGGCCATGCGGGGTGTGCCTTTGCATGGCACCGACATGTCGCACTTTTTCTCGCACGAAGTGGCCTTGCTGCGGATGCGCAACAATTTGCGCAGGTGGCCTGCAAGGCTGACCAAGAGGCTGTTCGACACCTTGGCTGCGTTCATGCTGCTGATCTTGCTCAGCCCGGTCTTTTTGCTGGTGGCTGGGGCCATCCGGCGCGATGGCGGCCCGGCTTTGTTTGCGCACCCCCGAATCGGCAAAAAAGGCCGGGTCTTCAACTGCTACAAGTTCCGCACCATGGTGGTCGATGCTGAACAGCAGCTGGAGCAATTGCTGCAGCGGCAACCCGAATTGCGCAAACAGTGGCAGCAAGAACACAAGCTGCGCTCAGATCCACGCATCAGCCCCTTGGGCCGTTGGTTGCGGCACAGCAGCTTGGACGAACTGCCCCAGTTGCTCAATGTGATCCGGGGTGAGATGAGCCTGGTGGGGCCTCGGCCCGTGGTGCGCAGCGAACTGCCGCGCTACGGCGATCAGGTGGGTTATTACCTGATGGTGCGCCCAGGCATGACCGGCTTGTGGCAAGTCAGCGGGCGCAACGATGTGGACTACGACACCCGTGTCTACCTGGACAGTTGGTACGTCAAGAACTGGTCGCTGTGGCACGACCTGGTGATTCTGTTCAAGACCGTTTCGGTGGTCATGTCGCGCCAAGGCGCTTATTGAGCCGCTCTTTTTAAGCCGCTCGATCAGCCACGCGGCGCACCCGCCAGCAGCCGCTGCGCCAGCTCGGCAAACCCAGCCCCACGGGGCTGTTGTGTGACATAGCGTGGCTTGAAACGCAATTGCGGCAGAAAGCGGGCGATGTTGGCCACCCCCACGCTGATCGGGAAGTGCTCAAACATCACCTGGTCGTTGGTGGAGTCTCCCACATAAACCCATTGCTGCCACTCTTCGTCCAATTGGCGTGCGCACAGCTCGCGCAAGATCCAGCGGGCCCCGCTCAACTTGTGGTGTTCGCCAAACCAGCCGTTGATGTGGATGCTGCTGACGGTGGCCACCATGCCGGCGCTGCGCATGATGCGCACCACCTCGTCAATGGCCGCGGCTGGCAAATGTGTGAACTCGCTGTGGTCGATGGCGATGTCGGTTTCACGGCCTGCACTGTCCTGTGCCAAAGCGGCGCCGGGCACCTCGCGCACGATGCGTGCGGCCACTTCCTGCATGCGTGTCCAATTCTCTGTTCGCACAGCTTCGCTTTGTTGGTAAATGGCCCGGGGTTTGCCGTCGGCTTGGGGCAGCCAGGCCGCTGCACCGTTTTCGGCGACCAGCGCATCCACGGGCCAGGTTTGGGCGAAATCGCGGCTCCAGCCCATGGGTCGCCCGGTGATGGGGACGACCATGAGGCCAGCTTGTTTCAGCGCGTTCAGTGCCTGCAAGGCATCGGCCGTGATGGCGCCCTCGGTGGTCAGGGTGTCATCGATGTCGGTGAACACGCCCAGCCAGGGCTGGGGTGGGCGCTGCCAATGCGACAGGTCCAGCATGCCGCCGTGCGTCAGTAGGTCAGCGAGTTCAGGCGCTGGACGATGGCCAAGGTGGGTGCGCTCTGGTTCATGGTGTAGAAGTGGATAGCCGGTACACCGCCGTTGATGAGTTGCTCACACAGGTCGCTCACCACATCGAGGCCAAAGGCCTTGATCGACTCCGCATCGTCGCCATAGGCTTGCAGGCGAAGCCGGATCCAACGCGGGATCTCAGCGCCGCACGCGTCCGAAAAACGCAGCAACTGCGACGAACTGGTGATGGGCATGATGCCGGGCACCACGGGCACATCCACACCCAATTTGTAGGCGTCGTCCACAAAGCGGAAGTACGCGTCGCTGTTGTAGAAGTATTGCGTGATGGCCGAATCGGCACCGGCTTTCACCTTGGTGGCAAAGGCCTGCAAATCGGCCTCGGGCGATTTGGCTTGGGGGTGAATTTCGGGGTAGGCGGCCACTTCGATGTGGAAATCGTCACCGGTCTCGGCGCGAATGAACGCCACCAGATCGCTGGCGTAGTGGAACTCGCCGCCTGCGCCATAGCCACTGGGCAAGTCGCCCCGCAAAGCCACCAGGCGCTTGACACCCATGGCCTTGAGTGTGGCCAACTCTTCGCGCACCGAAGCCTTGCTGGCACCAATGCACGAAAAATGCGAGGCTGCGGCCACGCCTTCGGCCTGGATCGCGCCCACGGTGGCAAACGTGCCCTCTTGGGTGGAGCCGCCAGCGCCGTAGGTCACCGAGCAAAACTCGGGCTTCAGGCTGTAGAGTTTCTCGCGCACACCCCGCAATTTTTCGGCGCCTTCGGGCGTTTTGGGTGGAAAAAATTCCAGGCTGATCGGCAGATTCAAACCAGACATCACAACACCTTCAAATTCAATAGTCGTTGGCCTTGGCATAGGCCTTGGCGGCCAGATCGGCCTCGTGCGCCACACGCGTGGCCTCCCGAGCGGGCATCACCGCAGCGGGGTCGGGCCAGCAGGCCTGCACAAAAAATTCACGGTTGCCGTCACCGCCCGCAATGGGGCTGTCCAGCCATGCGGTGACCTTCATGCCCAGTTCGGTCAAAGCCGTGCGGACACGGTTTTCAATGAATGGGAAATGTGTGTCGTCTTTCACGATGCCGCCCTTGCCCACCTGACCCGGTTGCAATTCAAACTGGGGTTTCACCAGCATGAGCAACTGGCCCGTGGGTTTGAGCAAATGCACCACGCCCGGCAGCACCAGCGTGAGCGAAATGAAGGACACATCGCCCACCATCAGGTCAAAGCCTTCCAGCGCATCGGGGATGCGCTCGTCACCGGGCTCGAGCTCGCGGGCGTTCACGCCTTCGATGCAGAACACCCGCTCGTCTTGGCTGATGCGCGGGTGCACCTGGGCATGGCCCACGTCAATGCCCACCACCTCGGCCGCGCCGTGTTGCAACAAACAGTCGGTGAAGCCCCCCGTGCTCTGACCCACATCCAGACAACGCAAGCCGTCCACCTGCACGCCGGTGGCCTTCAAAGCCCCTTCGAGCTTCAAGCCACCGCGTGAGACATAACGCGACTCTGCATCGTCGAGCAGCTGCAGGGCAGCGCTTTCGGGCACCTCGTCGCGGTTTTTGACGATGGCACGCCAATTCCCGTCGGGCTGCTGCCATTTCACGCCCCCGGCGATCAGTCGCTGAGCTTGGGAGCGAGAAGCGGCCAGGCCGCGCTCGACAAGAAGTTGGTCAATGCGCATGCGTGGTTTTTAATAGCGGTAAGTGTCGGCTTTGTAGGGGCCGTTTTTGGACACGCCGATGTAAGACGCTTGCTCGTCGCTCAGTTCGGTCAGCATGGCGCCGACTTTCTTCAGGTGCAAACGAGCGACCTTCTCATCGAGGTGCTTGGGCAGCACATAGACCTTGCCGGACTCGTACTGGTCTTGTTTGGTGAACAGTTCGATCTGGGCGATGGTCTGGTTGGCGAACGAAGACGACATCACGAAACTGGGGTGACCAGTGGCGCAACCCAGGTTCACCAAGCGGCCTTTGGCCAGCAGGGTGATCTTCTTGCCATCGGGGAAGATGACGTGGTCGACTTGCGGCTTGATTTCGTCCCATTGCAATTTTTCCAGCGAAGCGACGTCGATCTCGTTGTCGAAGTGACCGATGTTGCAAACGATGGCTTCGTCCTTCATGGCGGCCATGTGCTCGTAACGGATCACGTTTTTGTTGCCGGTGGCCGACACAAAAATGTCGCACTTGTCAGCAGCGTATTCCATGGTCACCACTTTGAAGCCTTCCATCGCGGCTTGCAGGGCGTTGATCGGGTCGATCTCGGTCACCCAGACTTGGGCGCTCAAGGCACGCAAAGCTTGGGCCGAACCCTTGCCCACGTCACCGTAACCGGCAACCACGGCCACTTTGCCAGCGATCATCACGTCGGTGGCGCGTTTGATGGAGTCCACCAAAGATTCGCGGCAGCCATACAGGTTGTCGAACTTGCTCTTGGTCACCGAATCGTTCACGTTGATGGCGCGGAACATCAGGCTGCCCTTGGCGGCCATCTCGTTCAGGCGCAGCACGCCGGTGGTGGTCTCTTCGGTCACGCCGATGATCTGCGCACCCTTGCGGCTGTACCAGGTCGGGTCCACGGCCAGCTTGGCCTTGATGGCATTGAAGAGGCAGGTCTCTTCTTCGCTGGTGGGGTTGGCGATCAAGGACGCGTCTTTTTCGGCACGCTTGCCCAGGTGCATGAGCAAGGTGGCGTCGCCGCCGTCGTCCAAGATCATGTTGGGGCCTTCGCCGGGTGTGCCCGCTGCGCCGAAGTCAAAAATGCGGTGGGTGTAGTCCCAGTAGTCGGCCAGGGTTTCGCCCTTGATGGCGAACACGGGCGTGCCCTTGGCTGCAATAGCGGCAGCGGCGTGGTCTTGTGTCGAGAAAATGTTGCAAGAGGCCCAACGCACGTCAGCGCCCAAGGCTTGCAAGGTCTCGATCAGCACGGCCGTTTGAATGGTCATGTGCAGCGAACCGGTGATGCGAGCACCCTTCAAAGGCTGGGCCTTGTTGAACTCTTCGCGGATGGCCATGAGGCCGGGCATTTCGGTCTCGGCGATTTTGATTTCTTTGCGGCCC
>JAKFXJ010000164.1 GCA_021731425.1 Limnohabitans sp.
ATTGGCGGGCTGGCCAAAAACACCGCCACCCCGCCAATGTCATCGGGCTCACCCATGCGGCGCAGCGGCGTTTCGCTGTTGTACTTGGCGCTCATCACCGGGTCCTCGTGCAAGGCCTTGGCAAAGTCGGTCTTGATCAGGCCTGGCGCGATGCAGTTCACCCGGATGTTGTCCGGGCCCCATTCCACCGCCAAGTTGCGCGCCAGCTGCATGTCGGCCGCCTTGGAAATGTTGTAGGCCCCGATGATGGCTGAGCCGTGCAGGCCGCCGATCGACGACACGATGACGATGGCACCGTCCTTCTTGGCTTTCATGTCGGGGTAGACCATGGTGCACAGCCAGGTGTTGGACAGCACGTTGTTGCGCATCACCTTGTCGAACACCTCGTCGCTCATGCCCGTGGTCGGGCCGTAATAAGGGTTGGTGGCCGCATTACAGACCAGGATGTCGATCGGGCCCCAAGCCGCGCGGGTTTGGTCGATCAGGTTTTGAAGCTGCTCTTTGCTGGAGATGCTCGCGGCAATCGCCATGGCTTCGCCTCCTGCAGCTTGGATTTCCTTGACCACCACTTCGCAGGCGTCTTGCTTGCGGCTGGATACAACGACTCTGGCGCCTTGTTGGGCCAACTGGTGCGCAATCGATCGGCCGATGCCCCGGCTGGAGCCAGTAACGACAGCGACTTTGCCTTTGAGGTTGAACAATGACATGAATGGGTCTCCTTGTTGAATGTTGGCCAGTCTGCCCGGGGGCAGCCCGTGTGTCTGTCTTGCGGGTGTCAGTCGAACGGTTGATGTGCCCAGCCTGCGCCACAATGCTGCCCATGGAACAAGTTGATGCTGTGGTGATTGGGGCCGGCGTGGTCGGCCTGGCTGTGGGGCGGGCGCTGGCGCTTTCGGGCCGCGAGGTGATGGTGCTCGAATCGGAAAACGCCATTGGCACGGGCACGAGCTCGCGCAACAGCGAGGTCATTCACGCGGGCATTTACTACCCAGCGGGCTCCCTCAAGGCGCGGCTGTGTGTGCAAGGCAAACAGATGCTCTACGCCTATTGCGCCGAGCGCGGCGTGGCGCACAAGCAGTTGGGCAAGCTGATCGTGGCCACAACTCCTGAGCAAGTGCTGGCGCTGGACGGCATCATGGCCAAGGCAGCTGCCAACGGTGTGCACGATTTGCAAAAACTCACGGCTGCCCAGGCCCATGCGCTGGAGCCAGCGCTTTCTTGTGAAGCTGCGCTGCTCTCGCCCAGCACTGGGGTGATCGACAGCCACGGCTACATGCTCGCCTTGCAAGGTGACATGGAAAACGCAGGCGGCCTGCTGGCGCTGGTCTCGCCCGTGCACCACATCGGTCTAAAGCACGGCACTGCCACGCACCCGATTCGCGTGACCACGCAAGACGGCACCGAGCTGGCGTGCAAGGTGCTGGTCAACGCTGCAGGGCTGAGCGCCGTGGCAATGGCTGAGCGCATGGACGGGCTGGACAAAAGCCTGCTGCCGCAAGCCCATTTCGCTAAGGGTAACTATTTCACACTCGCGGGCAAGGCGCCGTTTTCCCGCCTGATCTACCCGGTGCCCGAAAAAGCCGGTTTGGGTGTGCACCTCACGCTCGATCTGGGCGGGCAAGCCAAGTTCGGCCCGGACGTGCAATGGGTCGATGACCCCGTCGACCTGCAGGTCGACCCTCGCCGGGGCGACGCCTTTTATGCCGAGGTGCGCAAATACTGGCCCGCATTAATAGATGGCGCGTTGCAAGCGGGCTACTCGGGCATGCGTCCTAAGATCAACGCCCCGCATGAAGCGGCAGCTGACTTCATGATCCAGGGCCCAGCCGAGCACGGCGTGCCGGGCCTGGTGAATCTGCTGGGCATCGAGTCGCCGGGGCTGACCAGTTCTCTGGCGATGGCCGACGAGGTCTGCGCACGCCTGGCTTGATGCTTTTGGGACAGTGTGGCGTGCCAGGGCGCGCCTATCATCGAGCGTATGCACCCATTCGACGAAGCCATTGACCTGCGCGCCTCAGCACTTGCGGACGCCCCCCACGAATTCACAGGCGCCACCCACCCAGCTTACGCCAACATGGTGGGGCCGTTTGGCGGCACCACTTCAGCCCAGTTGCTGCAGTCGGTCATGCTGCACCCCGAGCGCCTGGGCGAACCCGTGGCGCTCACGGTCAACTTTGCGGCTCCGGTGGCCGATGGCGACATCCGTTTTGTGGCGCGCCCCGTGCGCACCAACCGATCGACCCAGCACTGGATCATTGAGGCCCACCAAGCCGAAGGCGTGGTGGCCACTGCCACGGCCGTGTTCGCGGTGCGGCGCGAAACGTGGTCAGACGTTGAGGCAGTGATGCCTGCCAATGTGCCTGCGCCCGAGGCTGTCCCCCGCATGCCCACCAGGGGCTTCCCGGCTTGGCCGCAGCGTTACGAAATGCGATTTGTTGAAGGCGCTTTTCCCGCTGCCTTTGATGAGCAAGAGCAAGCCCATTCGCGCTACACCCTGTGGGTGCGCGACGAGCCCGAACGGGCGTTGGACTTCGCCTCGCTGGCGGCCATCAGCGATAGCTTTTTTCCGCGCATCTACATTCGCCGCCGCCGCCGGGCCATGATCGGCACGGTGTCACTCACCACCTATTTCCACGCCGACAGCGCCTTGCTGGCGCAGGTGGGCACGCGCCATGTGCTGGGCGTTGCTAAGGCGCTCAACTACCGCCATGGCTACTTTGACCAAACGGGCGAGCTGTGGAGCCCCGAAGGGCAGTTGCTGGCGAGCACACACCAACTGGTTTATTTCAAGGATTGAATACTTGGGGTCCTTGCATGTTGACCCCTGTTTCCTTGTTTCAGCGCTTCATCTGCTGCAGAGCACTCGCCACTTCGGTGACCAGTTCGGGGCCTTTGTAAATGAGGCCGGTGTAAATCTGCACCACGTCCGCCCCGGCTTCTATTTTTGCAATCGCGTCGTGCCCGCTCAGGATGCCGCCCACGCCGATGATCGGGAAATCTTTGCCCAGGGCTGCGCGCAGCTGTCGAATCACGCGGTTGCTGCTGGCCAGCACAGGCGCGCCCGACAGGCCGCCCATTTCCTCGGCGTGGGCCAAGCCGCTCACCGCATCGCGTGCCAGTGTGGTGTTGGTGGCGATCACGCCGTCCATGCCGTGTTTTTGTAAGGTGGCGGCGATGACGCCCACTTGGGTTTCGTCCAGATCGGGCGCAATTTTGAGGAACATGGGCACGCGGCGGCCGTGTTCAGCAGCCAGTTCTTCTCGCCGTGCGACCAGCGCGCCCAGCAGGCCATCGAGCGCCTCATCGCTTTGCAGGGCGCGCAGGTTCTTGGTGTTGGGGCTGGAGATGTTCACCGTCACATAGTCGGCATGCGGATACACACCTGCCAGCGCGATCAAATAGTCGTCGGTGGCGTTTTCAATGGGGGTGGCGGCGTTTTTGCCGATGTTCAGGCCCAGCAGTCGGCCTTGTTGGCGAAACTTGGAGCGCTTGACGTTGGCAATGAAGGCGTCCAGACCGTCGTTGTTAAAACCCAGGCGGTTGATCAAGGCTTGCGCCTCGGGCAGGCGGAACATGCGCGGCTTGGGGTTGCCGGGCTGCGCCTTGGGCGTGACGGTGCCGACTTCGACAAAACCAAAACCCATGGCACCCAGGCCGTCGATGCAGCGGGCGTTTTTGTCGAGGCCCGCAGCCATTCCGACGCGGTTGGGGAAATGCAGACCCGCCAGCGTGATGGGTTGAGCCACAAAGGGCTGGCGGTAAGCGCAGTCGAGAGGGGTGTTTTGGGTGCGGGCCAGGCCCTCGATGGTCAGGTCGTGGGCCGCCTCGGGGTCCATTTTGAACAAAAAGGGGCTGGCGAGGGCGTAGGGGATCAGGGACATTGGATAATTCCGGGCAGCAAAGGCGTTGACAACATTTCTTCTGATTGTCGCAAACACCGGCCCGTCCTTTTATCTTTTCAACTGAGCCCCTTCCATGACCCAAGACGAACTCAAAGCCCTGGTGGGCCAAGCCGCCCTGAAATACGTTGTTCCCGGCGAGATTGTTGGTGTGGGCACTGGCTCCACGGTCAACAAATTCATCGATGCACTGGCCACCATGAAGGACCAAATCAAGGGTGCAGTCTCCAGCTCCGAAGCCTCCACTGTGCGCCTCAAGGCCTTGGGTATCCCGGTTTTTGACTGTAACGAGGTCGAGAGCCTGTCGGTTTACATCGACGGTGCGGACGAAATCGACCATCAGGGCCACATGGTCAAGGGCGGCGGTGCGGCACTCACCCGCGAAAAAATCGTGGCAGCCCAGTCCAAGCAGTTTGTTTGCATTGCCGACGAGAGCAAGTTGGTGGATGCCTTGGGCGCCTTTCCCTTGCCGGTCGAAGTGATCCCGATGGCCACCGCCCGCGTGATGCGCCAATTCACGGCCATGGGCGGCACGGCTGCGGTGCGCCAAAAAGACGGCCAGCCGCTGGTCACCGACAACGGCCAGCACATTGTGGATGTGAAGGGCTTGAAGATCACCGACCCGGTGGCTTTTGAGAACACCGTGAGTCAGTGGCCCGGTGTGGTCACGGTGGGCGTTTTTGCTCTGCAAAAAGCCCAGGTGTGTTTGCTGGGGACCTCTGCCGGGGTCAAGACGCTGGTGTTCTGACCCAGCTTTCAGGAGGCGTCAGGCCCGGCGCAGCAGCAGGCGCAGATCCGGGCCGATGCGTTCCACCGCATGAAAGCCCAGCTGGACCGCATCACCGAGGGCTGTCACTACCGGCAAATTGGCCATGCCTTTGCCAGGCCCCAGCAGTTGGGGGGCCAGGTAGATCAAATACTCGTCCACCAGGCCTTCGCGGATGAAGGAGCCGTTGAGCTTGTGCCCGGCTTCGACATGCAGTTCGTTGATTTCGCGTCGGGCCAGGTCGCGCAGCATGGCGGCCAGATCCACCTTGCCACCGGGGCCGGGCATGTCGATCACGGTGACACCGCGTGCGCTCATGGCGGCGCGTTTTTCGGCTTGTTCTGCATTGGCAGGGTCGACTGCTGTGTAAACCCAAATTTTCCGGGCCTGATCGCCGGTGCCTTGCGTGTTCAGCAGTTGGGCGTTCAGGGGCAACTCAAGGCGGCTGTCCACCACCACCAGGTGCGGCTGGCGGGGCACGTTCAGGCCGCGCACGTTCAGTAACGGATCGTCTTCGAGCACGGTGCCGATGCCGGTCAGGATGGCGCAGACGCGGGCGCGCCAAGCGTGCCCATCGGCACGGGCCTCGGGGCTGGTGATCCATTGGCTTTGACCGTTTTGCAAGGCGGTTTGGCCGTCCAGCGAGGCCGCCACTTTCATGCGCACCCAGGGCAGGCCCCGCTCCATGCGGCTGAAAAAGCCGATGTTCAACTCACGGGCCTGTCGGGCGATCTCGTCCTGTGGGTTCAGGGTTTCGGTCTGCACGCCCGCTGCCGCCAGCCGCGCCATGCCTTGGCCAGCCACTTGGGGGTTCGGGTCGGTCAAGGCCGCCACCACGCGGCCAATGCCCGCTGCGGCCAGCGCGTCGCAGCAAGGCCCGGTGCGGCCTTGGTGGGCGCAGGGTTCCAGCGTCACCCAGGCGGTGGTGCCTTGGACGCTGTGCCCGCGCTCGGCTGCATTGCGCAGGGCCATGATTTCGGCGTGGGGGCCGCCTGCACGCTGTGTGTGGCCTTGGCCGAGTACGGTGCCGTCGGCGGCGGTGATGACGCAACCCACGCGCGGGTTGGGCGAGGTCAGCCACAGGGCCTGTTGGGCCAGGCTCAGTGCCAAGACCATGGCTGGGTCCGTGTGTGGGGTGGCTTGGTGTGTCGGGTTAGGTGAAGTCACAGCGAAAGTCGGGTGCAGCAAATCATGGCAAGGATACGCCAAGCCACGCAGGCACGGCATCGCGGCTGCTGTGCAGCACGAGTTCGCCCATGAGAGCCTTTGCCTGCCCGGGCGAGCCTGCACCAAAGCCACCCCCCACTGCACCCAAAGCGGGCCCCACGGCGGGCCACTGCACTCGCACTTGCAGGTCCTCCAAGGCCAGGCCAGGGCGCGTTTGTATTTGGCTTTGCAGGCTGAAAGTGGTGCCTTGTACCGTGGTCGAGGTCTGTAGGGGGCAGCCTGTGCGGCCCGACTGGTGGCAGTCCATGGCATCCAAGGCCAGGGTCAGGGCCACGGTGCGCTGTCGGTTGTCGCTGGCGGTGTTCAGGGTGTACAAGGTCAGGCGCGTGGCGGCGAGCAGCCCGATGCCCAGCACCGCCGAGGCCAGGAGCGCCTCGATGAGCGCCATGCCCCGTGATGAGTCTCTTGACGTGCAGCGGGCATGCCTGGCTGAGGGCAAGACTTGGCAGGTCGGCGATGTCATGGTCCACCTTCGCGCCAGCTGCCCGGCACGCGTTGCACTTGGCGCGTGTCCATACCCGCGGGCCAGGGCAGTTGGTAAGGCGCTGTTACCAGCTGACGTGCCTCGATCCGGCTGCCGCTTTGCAACTCGGGCAAGCCCGATTCCACCACCAGTTGTCCTTCGATGTGCCCAGCGAACCAACCCCGTACCTTGTCGTCTTGGCATTGGGTTTGAAGGACCACGGTGCCCACCACACGCACGCCAGCCGCCATGTCCGGGCAGCGCTTGCTGCAGGCCTGGCCAGAAAACACCAAGAGCACCGGGGCCTCAGGGGTTCCCACACTTTGGCTCCAGGTGGAGGGGCTGTCCACCCAATAAACGCTGCGTGCGGGTTGGCTCAGGGCGCTCAGGCCGTTGCGTTCCTGCGCTTCAGACCAGGCACGGATTTGTTCGGGGGTGGTATCTCCCACCACGCTGGCCCAGGCCGATGGTGTGCATGCGGTGTTAAGACCGCCCGGGCAAACACGGGTTGCGTTTGGGGTGTTCCCGCTGGTGGCCGCAGGGTTTGTCGCAGGGTTGTTAGCCAAAGCGCAGCCATTGAGTACCACTGCTGCGGGGTTGTTAGGGTGCGGGGCGGGCGCCAAAGTGGGAACAAAAACTTGGGCTTGGACTTGGGCGCGGCTGGTGCCATCTTTCAGGCTGGCGCTGGCCAGCAGCAGGGCCACATGGGGCGAACTGATAAGGTCGCGCACGGCCAGCACCTGCGCCACAGCTTCGGGCAAACCTGTGAGCGCGGGCGGCTCCAGGGCCACGCACTGCCAGCGCGCCGACCTGAAGGCGCTGGGGCAGGGCGCGGTGCTTGTGCCTGGGCCCCAGACGGCTGGCGCCCGGCTGCTGGCGTGTTGTCGCTGCAATTCGGCACGCCCCCAAGCCAGGGCCGCTTCGGCAGCCAAGCGTGCTTGCGCAGCCTGGCTTTGGTTTTGGCTGGCCAGTCGGTCCACCAGCACGCTGCGGGCGCTATAAAAACTGGCCAGACTCGCCAGCAGCACCAGGCCGATCGCCATCAGCAGACTGATGGCGCCGCCTTGCCTTTCGTGTGCCCATAAAGGGCTGCCGGTCTGGCTCAGAGCCATCAGCCGGGTCATGGTGCGGTTCCACAAACCGTTGGCCAAGGCGAGGCGGGAACGTCGTTGCGCAGTGACACGGTTCGCGACAGGCTCAGCGCCCGAGTGGAGTCTCGGGGCCACTGCGCACTCAACTGCACGGTGACCCAGCGTGCCACCCAGCGCCCTCGTTTTTCGCATTGCACTTGCCACTGCAGGCCCGTCATTTTCAGGCTGCCTGCATCGGTCAAATCGGTCCAGACCTCGGGTGTGCAGGCCGTGCGGATTTGTAACTCATGGTCCTTGAGGCGGAAGCCTGAACACTCGTTGTTGTCCAGCAGACCACTTTGGTTGCGGTCTTGCCCGAAGCTGATGCGTTGGCCCAACACCAACAAGTCGGCGTCGCCTGCACAAAAAGCGTCTGCACATTGGGCTGTTACACGCCCACGCCAGGCTTGTCCGAGCGACTGCGCCTGGCGCAACTCTCGGTCGATGGTGTCCAGCGCTGAACGCAGGTCGTGGTGGACGTGGCTGTCTTGCAAAGCCAGGCGATGCCCCCGCAGGTGCTGCGCCAACATCTGGCTGCCAGCGGCCAGCACCACCATGCCAACACCCAAACCCACCAACATGCCCACCAGGGTCTCTCCCCCTTGTGTCTTGGGTCGAGCGGGTTGCAGCTGCATGGCGCGTTTCATGTTTTTCAGCGGAGACCAGGCTTGCCTGATTCATTGCCGCCAGCAGCGACCTGGATCACCCACCAGATCGGCCCCGCTGCTGAGCTCCACCGTGGCCATGTGCCGCAATTTCAGGCGCATCGGGGCACAGGCGCTGTCCCGCGCTTGTGTGCCGATCGGCGTGGCGATCAGGCTGTAGCCCTCGCTGTTGGCGTCTTCAATCGTCAGGCGGTAATGACCACCCGGGGACAGGTCTCCGACCCAGCCCAGGCTGGCCAAATCGGGGGCATGGCTGCTCTGGGTGCCACGCCATCGGGCCTGGGCCAGTTGCAGTTGCTGCAAGGCGCTTTGGGCATCGCTGCGCCGGGCTTGTCGCTGCTGCGACTGAAACGCGGGCAAGGCCACGGCCGCCAGGACGGCCATCAAGGCCACGCTGACCAGCAACTCGCTCAGTGTCCAACCTGTTTGTGCGGTCGGTGCAGACGCGACAGCCTTGACTTTGGGGAACCTCATGCCACTCTCCTTTTGGTATGACATTGTGAATACTTAATAATGACTTGTATAGCGGATCAATATGCCGCCATACCAGTCGGTAATGGGGCGTTTGTCAAAAAACCATGGGGGAGGGCAGGCGATGCGAAACCGGGGTTTCACGCTGCTTGAAGTGCTGGTGGTGTTGGCGCTGCTGGCGGTGCTGCTGTCTTTGGCGGCTCCCAGTTTCATCGGCCTGCGGCAAAAGCACCAGATGCAAAGCCAAGCCGAGCAATTGCAAGCGAGCTTGCTGTTGGCGCGTTCAGAAGCCTTGCGCCGCCAGCAGCGCGTGACCTTGTGTGTGCGTGAGTCATCCACGGGTGAAGGGCCACATTGCGCCTCGGCGGGCACTTGGGCGCAAGGCTGGGTGGTGTTTGTCGACGGCAACGACAACGGCCGTCGGGAAGCGAGTGAGACCGTGCTGCAATTGCACAATGCCCTGCCAGGATTTTTAACACTTCAAGGCAATGCCACGGTGGACAGTTACATCTCTTACGGACCGCAAGGCCGCAGCCAAAGCACCTCGGGTGCCTTCCAGGCAGGGACTTTGACCCTGTGTGGTGCCGGGCAAGCCCATGTCTGGCGGGTGGTGATCAATGCGGTGGGCAAACCCCGGCTGGAGAAAGCCGAGCGCCAGGACAGTGCGAAATGCTGAGGGGATGTTTTTTAACGCTGCACTTCGTCAACCAGCGTCTTGAACGCGTCGATGTCTTCAAAGTTGCGGTACACACTGGCAAAACGCACATAGGCCACTTTGTCGAGCTTTTTCAGCTCGCGCATGACCAGCTCGCCAATGCGGTGTGAGGCCACCTCGCGGATGCCCAGGTTCAACAGGTTTTCTTCGATGCGTTCGATGGCGCTGTCCACCTGTTCGGTGCTGACTGGCCGCTTGCGCAAAGCCAGATTCAGACTGCCGCGCAGTTTGTCGCGTTGGTAATCGATGCGGCGGCCATCTTTTTTGACGATGGCCGGAAAGTTGACTTCTGGCTTTTCGTACGTGGTGAAGCGCTTCTCACAGGCCCCGCACTGACGGCGTCTGCGGATGAAATCCCCGTCCTCGGCCAAACGGGTCTCGACGACCTGGGTCTCGAGGTGGCTGCAAAACGGGCATTTCATCGCGTGGGCCGATCAGCCGTAAACCGGGAAGCGGCTGGTCAGAGCGTGCACTTTGGCGCGCACAGCGGCCAAGTTGGCTTCGTCCAACGGGTTGTCGAGCACGTCGGCAATCAGGTGGGCCGTGGCGCGGGCTTCTTCGTCCTTGAAGCCGCGGGTGGTCATGGCTGGGGTGCCGATGCGAACGCCGCTGGTCACGAACGGCTTTTCCGGGTCGTTCGGGATCGCATTTTTGTTGATGGTCATGTGGGCGTTGCCCAAAGCCGCTTCGGCCACTTTGCCGGTGATGCCTTTGGCGCGCAGGTCGACCAGCATGACGTGGCTCTGGGTGCCGCCGCTGACAATGCGCAGGCCACGAGCGGTCAAGGTTTCGGCAATGATTTGTGCGTTCTTGATCACTTGGGCTTGGTAGGCCTTGAATTCGGGCTGCAGCGCTTCTTTGAAAGCCACGGCTTTGGCCGCGATCACATGCATCAGCGGGCCACCTTGCAGGCCGGGGAAGATGGCGCTGTTGATGGCTTTCTCGTGCTCGGCCTTCATCAAGATGATGCCGCCGCGGGGGCCACGCAAGCTCTTGTGGGTGGTGGAGGTGACCACATCGGCGTGCGGGACAGGGTTGGGGTAGACGCCTGCGGCAATCAGGCCCGCATAGTGGGCCATGTCCACCAAAAAGATGGCGCCGACTTCCTTGGCCACTTTGGCAAAACGGGCGAAGTCGATGTGCAGCGAATAGGCAGATGCACCGGCAATGATCAGCTTGGGCTTGGTTTCACGGGCCTTGGCTTCCATGGCTTCGTAGTCGATGGCTTCGTTGGCGTCCAGACCGTAACTCACCACGTTGAACCACTTGCCCGACATGTTCAGCGGCATGCCGTGCGTCAGGTGGCCACCTTCGGCCAGGCTCATGCCCATGATGGTGTCACCGGGTTTGAGGAAGGCCAAAAAGACCGCTTCGTTGGCCGATGCCCCGCAGTGCGGTTGCACGTTGGCAGCTTCTGCGCCAAAGATTTGTTTGATGCGGTCAATGGCCAACTGCTCGGCCACATCCACATGCTCGCAGCCACCGTAGTAGCGCTTTCCTGGGTAGCCTTCGGCGTATTTGTTGGTGAGCTGGCTGCCTTGGGCGGCCATGACGGCGGGCGAAGCGTAGTTCTCGCTGGCAATCAGCTCGATGTGGTGCTCTTGGCGGGCGTTCTCAGCCTGGATGGCGGCGAACAGCTCGGGATCGGTTTGTTCGATGAGTGTGTTTCGGTTGTACATGGCAGACCTTTGGATGGAGGTGACCTTGACCAGAACCCGGCGTGAACGGACAAGGGCTGCCCAGGCGAACGGCTTAAAACCTGGTCCGGTCTGAAAGACGACCGGACAGGCTGTGCGCTTCCCAGTGGTTCGGCAGTGACTCAGTTCACCACGCTCCACGTCAGAGTGCCCTGTCTCGTTTAGAAAACAGGCTCCTATCGCCAGTCGCGCACCCTGCGAGTGTAGCCCAGCCTGCTGGGCCGCCCGACCCATTCACTCACATGTGGGTGGGGTGTGATTTGGTCAAAGTGGTGTCTTTTTTGTCGCTCGAGGCTGTTTTGGCGCCTTGGCTGATGTTGTCCAACAGCTTTTGCTCGGCCAGCACACGGTCCACATAAGTGTCGTTATTGAGCTGCCCGGACGCCAGCGAATACAAGCGCAATGCATCTTCCAAGGTGCTGGCATCCTGGATCAAAGCCTGAAGCAGTCGGGTGCCCACCCTTAAATTGGTGAGCGGGTCAAAGGCGGCCAGGCGACCACCGAAAGGAGACAGTGCGCCGATATGGGCTTCAGGCTCAATTTGCATCAGACCCAAGCCCCCGAGGTGACCGGAGGCAAATGGATTGAAACGGGACTCGATGGCCATCACGGCCAAGATCAAAGTGGGTGCGATCTGGCTGCGTTCGCCCAAGGCCCAAGCTTCGGACACCAAGGCGGCTAAGGGTTCGGGTGAAACTTTGTATTTGTTGCTGAGCCAACGGGTGACGGCCAATTGATCGCTGCTCAGGTCTTGCATGGGCGCGGTGGTGGATCTGGATGCCGGTGTGAGCTCCGATGTTTCCAAAACGGCAGTTTGTTCCACTTGTCGCAACTCAAGCCAGCTCATCAGGGTTTCGCTGGCCACCTCTTGCAAGCCTGGGCGGGCCACAAGTGTCAAACTGATGGCCACAACGGCCAATCCAATCACGGCCAAACTGTGTCGGGTGATTTCCACAAAGCCTTCATGCACATCGCAGGCGAAGGTGGACACCGCCCGCTTGAGGTGGGTCCAAGTCAAAGTCGCTGTCATAGCACTTCCTCTCATGCCAAGGCCAAGCGGCTCTTGCGGCAGGCACTTGATGGGTTGGGGGTACACGAGCCGCAAGAGGTGGCAAGCACTTTTGCGGGATGAGCCGGTTTCGGCAGCGGTTTCGGGTTATCCCTGATGAATTCAGGATGGGCGGATTTTAGGAACTTTTCATAACCAGTCAAGTATAAAGAAATTAATTAAAAAATATAAAACGATATAAAGAGGATTCCCGTCAGCGTAAATCCTCGGAGATTGCGATTCAAAACATGGCAACTGCCGCTGCCGCTCAAATAACGGCGAAAATAGCTGTTTGACGCCCGATAGGTTCACTTGCGAAGTCAAGTGCTGCCGTTTCGGCCTGTATGCCCATTGTGTACACCGAGCTTTTAAAGTTTGAACCGTGACTTCTTCCAAGCCTTTTGACATCGCCTCCCTCGATCCTTTGACAGCTGGGATTTTTAATGCCCCCACTTCCGGTGAGCGCAGCGCGCGCTTGCGCGAGTGGTTGTTGACCGAGCCTTCGGAGGACTTCATGACCGAGGTCTACCGCGAACTCTCGGGTCGCGACAAAGGTGTGGCCAAGTTGCTTAAAGAAAAGCTCGACGAGCTCAAGCGCTTGCATGGGCAGGAAGCCTTGGCCACCGAGTGGGTCCAAAAAGCCGAGCAGTTGCTGAACGCACCGCGCCTGAACATGGCCGATGCACTGGCCTGGCAGCGTGATGCGGCCAAAGCCGGGGCACCGCTGTCGCGGGAGCCTTTGGCAGGCCTCAAGCAACGTTTGACCGAAGTGGTCAAGGGTGTGGAAGACCTGCAGCACCAAGTCATGGTGCAGCGCGAAGCCGCCGTGTTGTTGGCCCAGCGCATCGAGGTGTTGTCCACCAAGTCCTTGGCTGAGGCGCTGGGCGGACAAACCGGCTTGCTGGCCGATGTGGCGCAATGGCAAAACCAGGCCCAAGCCCTGACGCACAACAGCGTCTGGCCCAGCGTGGACGTGAAATACCCGCCTCAGATGGACGCTGCAGGCAAGCAACTTCAGGCCGTGTGGGACGGTTTCTCGGCCGCCGCCGCTGTGGCGGCTGTGGCCCAAAACGACGGCTCAGCCCCCTTGCCCCCTGTGCCCGTGTGGGCCGATGAGATCCGCCGCCTGCGTGGCGAATTGCCGCAGCACGCGGCCGTGGCCGCTGAATCGGTCAAGCCCGCCAAGCCTCTCAAAACAGAACAAGCCGAGAAACCGGCCAAACCCAAAATCGACCCAGCCCAGCGCCAAGCCCTGCGCGATCAAGCGATGGCGGCCGTGACCGAGGTGTTGGAGTTGCTGGAAAAGCAACTCAACGAAGCCCAGGAAACCCCGCCCGCCGAGGCGGTCGCCGCTTTGCGCAACGCCCTCAAAACCCATGGCAAGAACCTGGACACCAGCCTCGACGAGCGCCTGCACAAGGCCTTGACGTCGGGGGGCGACGCCGAAGGCTGGCAACGTTGGCTGGCCGATCAGGTGCGCACCGACCTGGTC
>JAKFXJ010000117.1 GCA_021731425.1 Limnohabitans sp.
GGCCTGCGCGCGCTGCCCGGCGGCCAGCCAGCCCATGGACAAGGCTGGCGCGCAGGACAAGGTCAGCGCCACCCCGACGCCTTGCACAACCCGCCCGGCCAGCAACCAACCATACGCCGGTGCCGCCGCACAAGCCGCCAAGCCCAACGCCGACAGCACCAAGCCCCAGCGGAACACACGCAGGTGCCCCAGCCGATCGCCCAGCACGCCGCAAAACAGCATCAGGCCGCCATAAGTGACGACATAACAAACCGCCACCCAGCGGATGTCGGCTGTAGCCAAGGCAAAGGCTTCGGTCATGGCGGGAAATGCCATGTTGACCGCAAAGTCGAGTGGGGCAATCGATGCACCACAGCCGACGACGGCAAAGCCCAGCCAAGGCAGACGGGCGACAGGCTTGTCAGTGTGGGATGGAGAAGGCGAAAACATGGTGGCTGTGCGTAGCGGCAAGCCCCGTTGGGCGCATGGCCCCGTTCGCGCTTGAAACCCTGCCCCGCGCGGGCGGGGCAGGGTAGATCAACACAAAATCACTTGCTGACGGTGGCGTAGTACATCTTGGGCGCATCGTTGGAGTTGTGCGCGATGCTCACGTTCTTCTTCATGGACCAAGGGCGCATCTGGTGGTGCAGTGGCACATACAGGGCTTCGTCGCGGGTGATGGTCAAGGCTTCCTTGAGCATGTTGTCGCGCTTGGTCTTGTCCATTTCGGTTTTCATGGCTTCGGTCAGAGCGTCCACCTTGGCATTGCTGATCTTCAGAAAGTTGAAGTTGCCATCCGAGCCGGTGGTGCGGGTCATGACCAAGGACTGCAGGGAGTACTGCGCGTCGTAAGTGGCCACGCCCCAACCCAACAGGTAGGCGCTGGTGTCAAAGTTTTGGATTTTGCCAATGAAGCTGCTGAAGTTGGTGGCATTGAGCTTGGCGCGGATGCCCACTTTGGCCCACATGTTGACCACGGCCTGGCACACCTCTTCGTCGTTCACGTAGCGGTTGTTCGGGCAGTCCAGGGTGAAATCAAAGCCGTTGGCGTAACCGGCATCGGCCAGCAGTTTCTTGGCACCTTCCAGATCGGGCGGCGCAACTTTGTCCAACTCGGCCGTGTGGCCGTTGACGCCAGGCGCCACCATGATGGCCGCAGGCACCGACAGGCCGCGCATGATGCTGCGCTGGATAGCCACCCGGTCAATCGAGATGTTCAAGGCTTTACGCACGCGCACGTCCTTGAAGGGGTTGGGGCCTTTGGAGCCGTATTTCAATTCGTTGGAGCCTTGGTCAACGCCAATGAAAATAGTGCGCACTTCCGGACCATCGAGCACGGACAAAGCGGGCGTTGAGCGCAGACGGGCCACATCTTGTGTGGGCAAGTCGGTCACGATGTCCACGTTACCCGCCAACAAAGCGGCGATGCGGGTGGGGTCGGATTTGATGGGGGTGTAGACCACATCGGTCACATTGCCAGGCAACTTGTCCCACCAAGTTTTGTTGGCGGTCATGACCAAGCGCTGATCCGCCACCCACTCCTTGATGACGTATGGGCCGGTGCCATTGGCGTTGGTGGAGGCGAAGGTGATTTCCTTGGCCTTGTAGTCCTGCACCTTTTCAGACTTGTTCTTCACCGCCCAAGTCTTGCTCATGATGAAAAAGGTGGTGAAGCTGTTGAGCAAGGTTGGGTTGGGCTTGTCCAGCACCACATCGATGGTATGGTCATCGATCTTGGTGATGGCTTTGACACCCGCCACATAAATTTGCATGGTGCCTTGTGGCTGACGGATGCGGTCAAAAGAGAACAGCACATCGTCGGCGGTGAAGGCCGAGCCGTCCTGGAACTTAACGTTTTTGCGCAGGTTGAAACGCACGGTGGTGGGATTGACCACTTGCCAGCTGGTGGCCAGAGCAGGTTCGACCTTGTAATTGCGGTCGTAGCGCACCAAAGGTTCGTAGGCATGGCCCACAATGTTGTTGGTGGTGGCGTGGTTTTGCGCGTGCGGGTCCAGCGTCAGAATATCGTTTTGCGCAGCCCACTTGAGCGTGTTGGCTTGCACGGCACTCACTGAAAACAGGGCGGCAGACATGCCGAAGGCCAGCGCGAGCAAGCGTGTGATGCGAAGAATAGGTTTCAACATGCACGTTCCTGTCTTGGTTGGTTAACACTTCATTCTAGGCAGGAGAGTGGGCGAGCGCAAGGCCGAAAACCTAGGGTTTGTGCGGTGCCGAAGAGGATGAACGGCTGAGATGATGGACTTTGGTTCGTCATGTCGACGCACCTCGCCTGGGTAACTTTTAGAACGCTGTATGTCCTCGATCCTGATCCAATCTGCCAATGTGCTGGATGTTGAAAAGATGGAACTTTTGTTTGACACCGATGTGTGGGTCTTGGATGGACATATCCGAGCCGTGGGGCCCAAGCTGCCCGTGCCTGAGGGTGCACAAACCCTCTCGGCCAGAGGCCTGACCCTGATGCCCGGCCTGATCGACTGCCATGTGCATGTGATCGCTTCGCACCTGAACCTGACCTACAACAGCCAGCAGCCCAATGTGTTTGCCACCTTGCGGGCCATCCCCATCATGAAGGGCATGCTGATGCGTGGCTTCACCACCGTGCGCGACGCCGGGGGTGCCGACTGGAATCTGGCCGAAGCCACCCGCACCGACTTGGTCGAAGGACCACGCATTTTTGCCGCCGGCCGCGCCTTGTCGCAAACCGGCGGGCACGGCGATGGCCGTCCCCGCAGCGACGAACTCGAAACCTGCGCCTGCTCCACCCGTGTGGGGGCGCTGGCGCGTGTGGTCGATGGGGTGGACAACGTGCGCCTGGCCGTGCGAGAAGAGATCATGAAAGGGGCCAACCAGATCAAGATCATGGCCTCAGGCGGAGTGGCTTCACCCAACGACCCGATCCACTACCTGGGCTACTCCGAAGGCGAAATCCGCGCCATCGTGGACGAGGCCGAGCACGCGGGCACATACGTCATGGCGCACGCCTACACGCCCAAGGCGATTCGCCGAGCGGTGGACTTTGGTGTGCGCAGCATTGAACACGGCAACCTGATCGACGCCGACACCTGCGCCTTCATGGCCGAGCGTGGCGCATTCATGGTGCCCACCTTGATCACTTACGAGGCCCTGGCCAACGAAGGCGCCAGCCTGGGCCTGCCGGCCGTGTCGGTGGCCAAAATCGAGACCGTGCGCAGCCAAGGCCAACAGGCGCTGGAGCTGCTGGCCAAAGCGGGCGTCAAGATGGCGCTGGGCACCGACTTGCTGGGCGAGTCGCACCGCCACCAATCCGAAGAACTGCGCATCCGCGCTGGCATTCTGGGCGCAGGCGCCACCTTGCAACAAGCCACGGTGAACGCGGCGGAGCTGCTCAATATGCCCGACCAATTGGGCGTGATCAAACCGGGCGCCAAGGCCGACCTGCTGCTGGTGCAGGGCAACCCGCTGGCCGACATCTCGTGCCTCTTGGGGCAGGGCGAGAACATCCTGTCAATCATGAAAGATGGCAAGTTTTACAAGCAAAGCCTTCCCGTTTGAGCTCCAGGACGAAGCGCCCTGTTCGCCTCAAACGTTGAGGGGCGCTTCTTGCATCTGCTCGACTTGCTCTTGCAGCATCAGCACCTGACCGCGCCAGTAGTCGGGGGTGCCAAACCAGGGGAAGTTGACCGGAAAGATCGGGTCCTCCCAGCGCCGCGCCAGCCAGGCGCTGTAATGGATCAAGCGCAAGGTGCGCAGGGGCTCGATGAGCGCCAACTCGGCGCGGTCGAAGTCGCGCACTTGCTCATAACCATCAAGCAAGGCGGACAGTTGCTGGGTGCGTTGCGCCCGGTCGCCCGACAACAGCATCCACAGGTCTTGCACCGCGGGGCCCATGCGCGCATCGTCCAGGTCCACAAAGTGCGGGCCGCCCCCGGGCAGCTCGGTGGGGGTCCACAAAATGTTGCCGGGGTGGCAGTCGCCATGCAGGCGAATCAGGCGACGGTCTGCTGAACCCTGCGCCATTTTTTCTTGCACCAGCGCCAGCGCTGCCGCAAAGGCTTCGCGCCATTCGCGTGCCACTTCCAGCGGAATCATTTGATGCGTTTGCAGCCACTCGCTGGGCTCGAGCGCAAAGGTCTGCACATCGAGCGCTGGGCGGTGCACAAAGGGCTTGGCCGCGCCCACGGTGTGGATGCGGGCCAGAAAACGACCGATCCATTCGAGCACTTCAAAATCGTCCAACTCCGGCGTGCGGCCACCGCGCAAGGGACTGACCGAAAATTCAAACCCGGCACTTGAGTGCACAGTTTGGCCCTTGAGCACCATCGGTGGCACCACAGGCACTTCGGAAGCCTGCAACTCGGCCGCAAAGTCGTGCTCTTCCTGAATCTGTGCCCGGCTCCAGCGGCCGGGCCTGTAAAACTTGAGGACCACGGCCGCGCTGCCCTGGACGGGTTCGTCCAAGTGCGCACGGTACACACGGTTTTCGTAAGAGCTGAGCGCCAGCAAACGGCCGTCAGGCCACAGGCCCTGATCGGTCAGGGCGTCCATCACCCGGTCAGGGGTGAGTTCGGCGTAAGGGTGCAAGGCGTGGGCATCGGTCATCCACCGATTGTGGCGTACGCCCGGTGACTAATTGCCGGTAAAGCGTGCGGCGCGTTTTTCCACAAACGAGCGCACGCCCTCGGCTGCGTCTTCCGACTTCGACAGGCGCTGCTGCACGGGCGAAAATTCTTGCATAGCCACCAGCGGGCCCTGCTCCACCGCTTTGAGCACGTTTTGACGTGTGGCCACCACCGCCAGCGGGGCCTGAGCGGCGATTTGCTCGGCAATGCGCATGGCCTCGGCCAACAAAACAGACGCAGGCACCACCTTTTGCACGAAGTTCAGGCGCAGAGCTTCGGCGCTGTCAAACACATCGGCCGTCAGCAAATGCAGCAGCGCATTGCCCATGCCCGCCCGCTCGGCCATGCGCAGCGTAGCCCCGCCCGTAGCCATGATGCCGCGCTGCACCTCCAGCTGCGAAAACCGACAGTCGTCGGCCGCGACCACGAGGTCGGCGGCCAGCATCAGCTCGATGCCCAAGGTGTAGGTGATGCCCTGCACCGCCACCACCATGGGTTTGACGCGACGGCGGTAACCGTCCATGCCCAGGTTCAGCGGGTCGACCAAGCCCAACGGCACCGACTTTTCACCGCGTTGCATCAGCGGCGCGATCGTGGGCAAATCCAGCCCGGCCGTGAAATGCGCACCGGCTGCACACAGCACGCCCACGCGCAGGGTCGGGTCGTCGTCGAGCCGGGTGTAGGCCACGCCCAATTCGCTGAACATCTTGGGCGTGAAACCGTTGCGCTTGGCAGGGCGGTTGATGCAAATTTGAAGGACTGCGCCGTGCACGGTGCAGTCGATCTGGCCTTCGGGGTGGGTTGTGGTGTGCATCTCAGTACTTGTAAACGCCCTGCCCTGTCTTGCGGCCCAAGCGGCCTGCGGCCACCATTTCTTTCAGCAAAGGGCAAGGGCGGTATTTGCTGTCGCCGAACTCCTTGAGGTAAACCTCCATCACGGCCAAACACACGTCAAGACCGATCATATCGGCCAGCGCCAGCGGGCCAATGGGCTGGTTGCAGCCGAGCTTCATGCCTGCGTCGATGGCTTCGGCTTCGGCCAAGCCCTCGCCCAACACAAAGAAGGCTTCATTGATCATGGGCACAAGGATGCGGTTGACCACAAAGCCGGGGGCGTTTTTGACGGTGATGGGCGTCTTGCCCAGTGCCAGCGCCATGTCGTGCACCGCGTCGTGGGTGGCGTCGCTGGTTTGCAGGCCACGGATAATTTCGACCAGCGCCATCATGGGCACGGGGTTGAAAAAGTGCATGCCGATGAAGCGGTCCGCACGCTGCGTGGCGGCGGCGAGCTGCGTAATCGAGATCGACGAGGTGTTGGACGCGATGATCACGCCCGGGGCCAGCAGGCCGTCGAGCTGCTTCAGGATCTTGACCTTGAGCTCGTGGTTCTCGGTGGCGGCTTCGATCACCAACTGGGCGCTTTTGAGGTCGTCGTAGTGGCTGGAGCCTTGGATGCGGGCCAGCGCTGCAGCCTTGTCGGCCTCGCTGATTTTTTCTTTTTTGACCAGACGGTCCAAGCTGCTGGTTACAGTCGCCACGCCTTTGGCAACGGCCGCGTCTGAGATGTCGACCATCACCACCTGGATGCCCGACACCGCACACGCCTGCGCGATGCCATTGCCCATGGTGCCTGCGCCAATGATGCCTACGTTCTGAATGCTCATGTTCTTCATTCCTTGAATGTTGGAAAAACCAAAAGGAATGATCTTAACGGCTGGCCTGCACTGGCACGGCCACGGGTGTGGTGTGATGCTCAGACCGATTTGGGGTGGCTTGATGTGTCGGCCACGCGCAGCAACTGCGTCAAGGACAGGGGGCCTTCAGCCTCATCAGCCGCTTGGAAAGGTTCAGGGGCGTTTTGTGCGGTCTGCTGGCGGATGATTCGAGGCTCATGCCGACGCGAGCCGATCAGGTGCAGCTGCGCGGGCGCCTCTTGCAGGGTCTTGACCGAGACCCGACCTTCACAAATGTCCGCCCAATTGCTGTTGAGAAAACTGGCCACACGCTCAGCAGCTCGTGTTCGCAAGCCTGGGGTGTAGAACAAGGTGTTTTTACCCGTCTCGAGCTCGTACAGCTGCCACACGCTGATGCAGGCATGGGAGGCGACCACCGAGGGGTCCAGCCCTTGCTGAATGCGCAACTTGCGCAGCACACACCCATTTGGATCTTCTGTCTCCATGCTTTGAACGCCGATGAACATTTGGCTGCTTTTGTTGGCGTTCAACAAATTGCGTTGGATGTGCAAAGACTTGACCTGTTTGAGCACACGGGCGTCCTTGGACTCCATGGTGACCCCAACCCGTGACGAGTCGACGTCGGGGTGCACTTGGGCCAGTGAAAAGCTGGTTTTGACGTAGGCATTCATGGTTTGGGCAGTCATGGCAGAGTTATGTGATGCGGTTGACAAACAAATTCTCAAATGCGCCTGTTGCAAAGACTTCGCGCCTGTCAGTTGAACCCTTTTGACCAAGATCAACTCATCTTAGGTGCAATTGTTGACTAATTTTTGTATTTTGGGAATTTATTTATTTAATTGCATCAATACTGTCATTAACATCGACACAAGCACCAAATTCTTCAATAAGTATGCACTCCGTACACCCGCACCCCAGCACCTGATCTACGCGCTCCTACAAAGCGCCACAGAAGGCACGCGCCCGCACTGTCCGTGGTGCATCGCCTTCGCATTAAAAGTTGATAAAAGTACCAAGGCCTGCAGGCTTTGGCGCAAGCAAAACCCACCGATAACCACAGCCACTGCCTGCGCAGCGGCAGCAAAAGTCAGCTCCTGAAACGCTTGCGGGTCAAGGCCAACGCGATCCAGAACGACACCACCGCAAACCCTGCCAGCACCAGCACGTTGCGCAGGGGCTGGTCAGGCCAGCGGTCCAAAAACAGCGGGCGCACCAAATCCACCGCGACCGACAGTGGCAGCCAATCGGCAACGACGCGCACGAAGCTGGGCAGCTGCTCACGCGGAAAAAAGATGCCCGAGAGGAACATCATGGGCGTGAGGAACAGGGTGAAGTAATAAGTGAAAAAGTCGTAGCCCTTGGCCAGCGCGTTGAAGATCAGCGCCATGCAGCTGAAGGTGATGCCCACACCCAGCAGAACGGGCCAGGCTACCAGCAGCTTCCAGCTGTGGCTGATGCCCAAGGCCATCATGACCAGCAAAATGGCCGTTACGCTGAACAGCGCCTTGAACGCGGCCCAGAGCATTTCGGCCAGCACCACGTCGTCGAGCCGCACCGGGGCGTTCATGATGCCGTCCCAGGTTTTTTGCACATGCATGCGCGAAAACGCCGAGTAAAGCGCCTCAAAGGTGGCCGCATTCATGGCGCTCATGCAAATGCTGCCGCTGGCCAGAAACAAGATATAGGGCACCTGTTCGCCGCTCAGTTCCACCTGCCCCACCAAAGCGCCCAGGCCATAACCAAAGGCCACCAGCCACATGAGCGGCTCGGCGATGTTGCCCACCAGGCTGGGGATGGCGAGTTTTTTCCAGACCAGCCAGTTGCGTTGGAACACGGGCCACCAGCGCAAGGACAGGCGCGGTACGGCCCAGATGTTGTTTTGGATTTGGCTCATGGTCAGCCTTCTTCCCGGATCTGGCGTCCGGTCAATTTCAAAAACAGGTCTTCCAAATTGGAAGGGCGGTGCAGTGTGCGCAGGGCGGGCCACGCCTCCAGTGCGTGCATGAGTGCTCGGCTGTTCTGGGTGTAGAAGAAAACGGTTTCGCCACTCACCTCGACCCGCCCTGCCAGCGCTTTCAAGCTGGCATCTTGTGCCAGCGCCACCGCGCCTGGGCCAAACACCTCGACCACTTCGGGCTCCAGGTGCTCGGCGATCAGGTCACGGGGCTTGCCCTCGGCAATCTTGCGGCCTTGGTCCAGCACCAAAAGGCGACTGCACAAGCGCTCTGCCTCGTCCATGAAATGGGTGGTGAGCAAAATGGATTTGCCTTCTTGCAGCAGCACTTGAAGTCGCTCCCACATCAGGTGCCGCGCTTGCGGATCAAGGCCCGTAGTGGGCTCGTCCAGCATCAGCAGTTGGGGTTGGTTGATGAGTGCGCGGGCCAGGCTCAGGCGCCGCTTCATGCCGCCCGACAACTCGCCGGGTTTGGCTTTGGCTTTGTGGCTGAGGGCCCCGAATTCGAGCAGCTGCGGAATGCGCTTGCGAATGATGGTGTCAGGCAGGCCAAAGTACCGTCCAAACACCAACAGGTTTTCTTCGGCTGTAAAGTCCGGGTCCAGCGTGTCCGATTGCGCGACCACACCCAGACGGGCTTTGATGGCCAAGGCGTCTTGAGGCATTTGCAATCCGTCGAAATATCGGATGGCGCCAGCATCGGGCTGAGACAAGCCTAAGCACATGCGCAGCGTGGTGGTTTTGCCCGCGCCATTGGGGCCGATCACGCCCAGGCATTCGCCGGGGTGGATATGGAAAGTCAGGTCGTTGACCACCGTGGTATCGCCGTAGCGTTTGACCAGGTGTTCGACCGAAAGCAAGGGAGTGTTCATGCCCGAATTGTGCCTGTCGGCGCATGCCCGAGCGGGCATTTGGGTGACCGATAAAATCAGGGCCTTCTTCTGCACCGCGCCTGCGGCCTCTTCATGTCAAGTTCCCCTTCTTTTTCGGACCGCCTGGCGGTCTTGCCGCAGTACCTGATTCCCAAACAAGCCCTGACCGTCTTTGCGGGCTGGGTCGCGGGCAGCCAGTGGGGCGGCGCGACCACCGGCATCATCAACTGGTTTGTGAAGCGCTACAACGTGAACATGGCCGAAGCGGCCAACCCGGACACCGCCAGCTACAAAAGCTTCAATGAATTCTTCACCCGCCCGCTGCGCGGCGATGCCCGGCCCCTGGCGACCGCGGCTTATGTCAGCCCAGTGGACGGGGCCATCAGCCAGTGTGGCCCCATTGCCGGCGACCAGGTGTTCCAGGCCAAGGGCCACGGCTACAGCACACGCGCTTTGGTGGGCGGCGACGCAGCGCTGGCGGCGCAGTTTCAAGACGGCGAATTTGCCACGCTGTACCTCAGCCCGCGTGATTACCACCGCATCCACATGCCTTGTGCAGGACGCCTGACGCGCATGATTTATGTGCCGGGTGATTTGTTCTCGGTCAACCCGACCACCGCCCGTGGTGTGCCCGGCCTGTTTGCCCGCAACGAGCGGGTGGTGTGTGTGTTTGAAGGCGAGCACGGCCCCTTTGTGATGGTGCTGGTGGGGGCCACGATTGTGGGCAGCATGGCCACGGTGTGGCACGGCGTGGTCAACCCGCCGCGCCCGGGCACGGTGCGCGAATGGACGTATGAGATGGGCAACATCTCTTTGGCGCAAGGCGAGGAGATGGGCCGCTTTTTGCTCGGCTCCACGGTGGTGATGCTGTTCCCCAAGGGGGTGATGCAGTTCAACCCCGACTGGACACCCACACGCCCCATCGTGATGGGCGAGGCCATGGGCGCTTTGCGCTGAACAGAGCGGTTCGCTCAGGCCTTGGCTTCTTTTTGCTGCCGCCCCAAGACGTAGCGGCGCATGGCGACCGCCGGGGCGTCGGCGGCCACCGAAAACTCGTACAAGTCTTCGGCCGGAGTGCTGGCCAGGGCCTGCTCTTGCAGGGCCAGGCCGTCCACGTCTTCTTGAAAAGCCACAAACAACTGGTCGTGCATGAAGCGGGTGGTTTGCGCATCGTTCTGCGCAAAGTCGCGCCCGTGCACGATGAAGTAATGCGTGCTGGTAGCCGTCTCAGGGGTGGGCATGTGGGCGGTGCGGATGCGGTATTGCGGCCGCGTGGCTTCGGGCAAATGGCAATCGTAAAAAGTGACCGACACCTCGTGCAGCCCCAAGCTGCGGAACTCCGAGCGCACGATGCGGGCCGCTTGGCCCTGGCCCGTCAAACCGGTTGGGATGCCCCACACGGGCGGCAAGGTGGTGGGCACCACGTTGCGCAGCAAGGCAAATTGGCCATCACCGATCACGCTTTCAAACGCGGCCTTGGCGTAGTCGGGTGTGCCAAAGCTCTTGGCGTGCAAAAAGCTCAAGTGCGTCAGGTCCAGCAGGTTTTCGTGCAGGCGCACGTAGTTGGCCTGCAAACTCAAATGGCCTTGGGAGCGCTCCCACTGGTCGTCGGTCATCCAGTCCTGCGCGGGCAGCTTCGTCAGGTCAGCCTGCTCGGCCTCACCCATCCAGATCCAAACCACCGCGCCGCGTTCGAGGGTGCGGTAGGCCCGGATGCCCATGTTGGGCGGGCAAGTTGACTGAGAGGGCACCTCGATGCAATCGCCCTCGGTGTTGAAGCGCAGACCGTGGTAGCCGCACACGATCGTGTCTTGCTCCAGCGTGCCCGCTGACAGCGGCATGGAGCGGTGGGGGCAGCGGTCTTCTAAAGCCACCACGCGGCCGTCGCTGGCGCGGTAAAACACCAAACGGCGGCCCAGCAGGGTGCGGGCCAGCAGCTGGTCCTTGATCTCTTCGCCAAAGGCGGCCACGTACCAGTCGTTCATCACAAACGGTGTGTGGCGATCGGCCAGGCGCTGTGAGGCGTTTTGTGCGGCGGTGATGACGCTGATGTGGGGGCGTGTCATGGGGACTGTCTCCTGAAGAGGGGCCAGGCAGCTGCACTGCCCAAGGCCAACACGGCGAAGTTTAGGACCTGGCATTTGGCTGGGGCTGTCCCGAGAGCGCCTGCAGCCGTGGCACCATTCAGGGATGCCGACTTCTTCTCAAACCACTTCACAGCCACCTTCGCTCAGCGCCAGGCCGCTCGCCCAAGCCATGGTGCTGGCCGCCGGACGCGGCGAGCGCATGCGCCCTTTGACCGACCAGACCCCCAAGCCCCTGCTGCCCGTGCGCGGCCAGCCGCTGATGCTGTGGCCCATGCAGGCGCTGGCCCGGGGCGGCTTTGTGCAACAGCTGATCAACACGGCCTGGCTGGGCGAGCAGATTCCGGCGCTTTTGGGTGACCAGGCCCACTGGCCTGAGCTGCCCGAGGTGCACATTCGTTATTCGCACGAAGGCCAGGACTTTGGCCGGGCGCTGGAGACCGCGGGCGGCATCGTGCGGGCTTTGCCCCAGCTCGATGAGGTGTTCTGGGTCGTGGCAGGCGATGTGTTTGCCCCAAATATGGTGTTCACGCAGCCCGCCGTGGCGCGTTTTGCCGCCAGCGCTGCCCTGGCCCACCTGTGGCTGGTGCCCAACCCCACACACAACCCCGGCGGCGACTTTGGCCTGTCGGCGGCAGGCCAGGTGCTCAACCTGCCCAAAGGCAGCCCCGATTGCGCGTACACCTTCAGCACCGTGGCCCTGTACAAAAAGGCATTTTTTGCCGACTGCGGCTTGCCCCCCGGCAACCCCGAGGGCGTGGCGCTGGCGCTGGCGCCTTTGCTGCGTGCGGCCATGGACCGGGGCCAGGTGACGGGCGAGGTGTTTGCGGGCGACTGGACCGATGTGGGCACACCCCAGCGGCTGGCGCAGCTCAATGGCAGCAGTGCCTGATCAAGCACCCGGGTGACTATGGGGACATTCGCCATCCCAGGGCAACGAACATAATGACGACTTCTTTTGGAACTGATCTCCAATGACCAACACCGCCCTGCTCTACGCCCAACGCCGTGCCCGCCTCGCTGCCCAATTGGGTGCGAGCGGCATCGCCATCATCCCCACCGCGCCGGAGCGCCAGCGCAACCGCGACAGCGATTACCTGTACCGGCACGACAGCTACTTTTATTACCTGACCGGCTTCACAGAGCCGCACGCCAGTTTGGTGATCACGGCCGATGGCGAGTGCACGCTGTTTTGCCAACCCAAAGACTTGGAGCGCGAAATCTGGGACGGCATCCGCCTGGGACCAGAAGCAGCACCCGCTGCATTGGGTGTGAACCGGGCTTTGCCGATTGGCGAGATGGCCGCCCAGATGCCCAAGTTGCTGGAAAACCGCAGCACCGTGTGGTACCCCTTTGCCATCCACAGCGGACTGGAGAGTTTGGTGAATGGCTGGTTGCAGTCAGTGCGGGCGCGTGTGCGTTACGGTGCTTTGTGCCCCGAGCAGCAGCGCGATTTGTGCAGCTTGCTGGACGAAATGCGCTTGGTCAAAGATGCGCACGAGCAGGACATCATGCGCCGCGCCAGCACCATCAGCGCCCGTGCCCACATCCGCGCCATGCAGCGCAGCGCAGCCATGCTGCGTGCGGGCCAAGAGGTGCGTGAATACAACCTGGACGCCGAGCTGCTGCACGAGTTCCGCCAAAGCGGCTCGCAGTACCCGGCTTATGGCTCCATCGTGGCGGGCGGTGCCAATGCCTGCGTGTTGCATTACCGCGCCGACACCGCCTTGATCCAAAACGGTTACTTGGTGCTGATCGACGCCGGCTGTGAACTGGACGGTTACGCCAGCGACATCACCCGCACCTTCCCGGCCAACGGAAAATTCACCGGCCCACAACGCGCTTTGTACGACCTGGTGCTGGCCTCGCAAGATGCCGCCGTGGCCGCCACCAAGGCCGGTGCCCGATTTGTGGACCCGCATGAAGCCACCGTGGCCGTGCTGGCGCAGGGCCTGCTCGATGTGGGTTTGCTCGACAAAAACAAGGTGGGCAACGCGCAAGACGTGATCGCCAACCGCAGCTATTTTCAGTTCTACATGCACCGCACCGGCCACTGGCTGGGCATGGACGTGCACGACTGCGGCAGCTATGTGGAGCCCTCGCAGGTGGGCCAGGTCAGCGAACGCCAAGACCCACTGAGTGGTGAGCTGATCAAAGACCGCCCAAGCCGCATCCTGCAGCCGGGCATGGTGT
>JAKFXJ010000276.1 GCA_021731425.1 Limnohabitans sp.
GCGAACGCGTCATGGGCCGCTGCCCGGGTGCTTTTTCTGAATATGCCCTGATGGATGTGCGCGAGATCATGCGCGTGCCGGACAACTTGTCGCTGGAGCAAGCCGCCTCGATCCCACTCACATTTTTGGTGACTTATGACCTCTTGGTCTTGCAAGGCCACTTGAAAGCCGACCAATGGCTGCTGATCAACGGCGTGTCTTCGGGTGTGGGTGTGGCCAGCTTGCAAATGGCCAAGGTGCTGGGCGCCAAAGTCATCGGCACTTCAGGCTCACAGGCCAAGCTCGATCAATTGAAGCCCCTTGGGCTGGATGTGGGCTTGTGCACCCGCGCGGCCGATTTTCATCAGGCCGTGCTGCAAGCCACTGACCAAAAAGGCGCCAACTTGGTGGTCAACACCGTGGGCGGCAGTGTCTTTGCAGAAAGCATGCGCTGCATGGCGTTTCAGGGTCGTTTGGGTTTTGTGGGCTATGTCGACAACACCCTCAACGCCACCATTGACCTGGAAGCCTTGCACGCCAAGCGACTGTGTCTGTATGGCGTGTCCAACAAGAACCGCACACCGGCCCAACGTGCCGATGGCATCGCCCAGTTTGCGGCGCAAATCCTGCCGGCTTTTGCCGATGGCCGCATCCAACCCTTGCTCGATCGGGTCTTTGATTTCGACCAACTGGGCCAAGCCAAGGCCCACATGGAAAGCAACCAGCACACGGGCAAGATCGTGCTGCGCATCGCCACCCCGGATTGATCCCTAAAAATACCCAACCGAAGGAGACAACATGATGAACAAGAG
This sequence comes from Limnohabitans sp., assembly GCA_021731425.1. Taxonomy (GTDB): domain Bacteria; phylum Pseudomonadota; class Gammaproteobacteria; order Burkholderiales; family Burkholderiaceae_C; genus Limnohabitans_A. The sequence continues at coordinate 792 of JAKFXJ010000276.1, forward strand.
AAAACTGATTTCCGCTTTGGCCCTGGCTTGCTTGGCCTGGGGCGCACAAGCGCAGGGCACGGCCTACCCCAACAAGCCCGTGCGTTTGGTGGTGGGCTTTGCGCCAGGTGGGGCTGCCGACTATGTGGCCCGTGCCATGAGCGACGCCATGGGCAAGTCCTTGGGTCAAACCGTGATTGTGGAAAACCGTGCAGGTGCAGGCTCCAGCATCGCTGCGGAAAACGTGGCCAAAGCCGCGCCCGATGGCTACACCGTTTTGTTAGCCAGCCCCAGCAGCATTTCGGTGAACCCGGCCCTTAACCCCAAGCTCAACTACACCCCCAAAGACCTGGTGCCGGTGACCAAGGTGACCACTTCGCCCTTGGTCATTGCTGTCAACCCTGGCATTGGCATCAACTCGGTGCAAGACCTGATCGCACGCGCCAAACAGTCGCCTGGAAAGATCAATTTCGCCACATCTGGCAACGGCTCGGCCCCCCATTTGGGTGCGGCTTTGTTCACCCAGTTGACCGGGGTGGAGATGACACACATCCCGTTTCGCGGCGGCAGTCCTGCCATCCAGTCGGTCATCGCGGGCGACACCCAGGTGACCTTTGGCACGCCGCCTTCGGTCTTGCCCATGGTGCAAGCTGGGCGCTTGAAGGGCTTGGCTGTCAGCACCAAAACCGCTACACCGCTGGTGCCCGGTGTGCCCGGCATGCAGGAAGCGGGTTTGCCCGACTACGCGATCGAGTTTTGGTATGGCTTGTTTGTCCCGGTGGGCACCCCCCCTACGGTGATGAAGAAAATTTTTGACGCCGCGCATTCGGCCGTGACGCAAGCCTCGGTCAAAGCCGCCCTGGCGCGTGAAGGCACCGACGTATCCTTGTCCTCATCCCCCGAGCAGTTTGGCTCGTTCCTGACCGAAGACGCCAAATTCTGGGTCAAGTTGGTCAAGAGCGCCGGTGTCAAAATCGACTGATCACACAGGAGTGCGCAAGGTGGAAAAAGGCTTTTTGCAAATTGAATCGATGCGTTCGCGCTGCTCGGCAGCCGAGTGGCAGGCGCGTGTCGATCTGGCGGCGTGTTACCGCTTGGTGGACATCTACGGCATGTCTGACATGATGGCCAACCACATTTCATCGCGAGTGCCGGGCGAAGACGGCGCCTTCCTCATCAATGCCTACGGCATGATGTACGAAGAGATCACCGCGTCGAGCCTGATCAAGATCGACCACGATGGCAACATTTTGTCCAAGCCCGATTTTGGTGACTTGAACTACGGCATCAACAAGGCCGGTTATGTGATCCACAGTGCCGTGCACGCGGCCCGGCCTGAGGTCGATTGCGTCATCCACACCCACAGCTGGGCCTCGATGGCCGTGTCCTCGCTCGAATGTGGTCTGCTGCCCCTCACACAAACGTCCATGCGCTTTTTGAAAATCGGTTACCACGACTACCAAGGGGTGGTGCTGGATCTGGCCGAGCAGGCCTCTTTGGTGGAGGACCTGGGGCAGGGCGAAGCCCTGATCCTGCGCAACCACGGTGCGCTCACGGTGGGCCGCAGCGTGGGCGAAGCCTTCAACTGGATGCACCGTTTGGAGTTGTCCTGCCGTTCACAACTGGCGGCCATGGCCTGCCAAACGCCTTTTGTGAAAGTGGCGCCTGACGTGCTGGAGGAGACCTGGAACAACTATCAGCCCAGCACACGCAGACCGTATGGCCTGATGGAGTGGCCGGCCTTGCTGCGCAAGCTCGACCGCATGGACCCCAGCTACAAGACCTGAGGCCACCCTTGAACAGCGAGCCCGCACCCGTCCTGCGCATCCTCATGTCGCCCGCCAGTGTGGCCCAGCTGGGCGTCGCGGTGGCCGAGGTCATGGGGGCTCGCCCATTTGAGTTGCTGGCGCTCGATGAGGCCGTGGCCACACAACGCACGGACGCCGACGTGGCCTTCATTTCGCGCGAAGTCACCGGCACCTCGACCAAACACGAAATCCATCCCGCTTTACAGCAGGTCTACACCTTGCTGCGCCAATCGCCTGGCCTCCAATGGGTGCACATCCATTCGGCCGGTGCTGACCGTCAGATTTACCAGGACTTGATGGCCAAAGGGGTGCGGATTTCCACGTCCTCCGGGGCCAATGCGCAGGTGGTGGCCACCGTGGCTTTGGCGGGCTTGTTGGCCCTGGCCAGAAAGTTCCCCCTGTTGTGGGCCGAGCAACAAGCGCGTGAGTGGATTCCCATGATGGGCCAGCGCATGCCGCGTGACCTGCCGGGCCAGACCGCGACCATCGTGGGCTGGGGCCCCATCGGGCAAAAACTGGGCAGTTTGCTGATGGCGCTGGGACTCAAGGTGGTGGCGGTGCGTCAAAACGTTGACCCCAGCTCCCAGGGGCAGGGCGGTGTGGAGCAGGTGAGCTTTGATGGCCTGGCAACCGCGCTGCCCCGAACGGATTGGCTCATCTTGGCGTGCCCCCTGACCGCCAAGACCCGCCAGTTGGTCAATGCCCATGTGCTGGCCGCGCTGCCATTGGGGGCGCACCTGATCAACGTGGCCCGGGGCGAAGTGGTGGACCAGGACGCGTTGGTGTCGGCCCTTCAAAGCGGTCACTTGGGCGGTGCATTTTTGGATGTGTTCGCGCATGAACCTTTGCCCACCGATTCACCCCTGTGGGCCATGCCCCAGGTCATGGTCACGCCCCACGCGGCTGGCCACTCGGATGGCAATGAAGCCCGGGTCAGCCAGATGTTCCTGGACAACCTGAAGTGCTGGACCTTGGGGCAAGCGCTGCGCAACGTTGTCGCATAAAGCCACCCGACCCCGATCTTTTTGTCCGTGTCCAACGCACGGGTGTGTTCTGCTTACATGACTTGCGGGTGAACAAGACCGCCCAAAACACTAGCACACCCAGCTTTCATTTGCTGAAATATTAAGCAATTACAATCGTGCCTCTTCCTACAGCTCACCCCCCAAAAACACCCACCTCCGGTCATGCAGATAGGCCCCTATCCCTTGACGAACAACTTGTTTGTCGCCCCCATGGCGGGGGTGACTGACCGGCCATTTCGTCAACTGTGCCGGCAGTTTGGTGCGGGCTATGCGGTCAGCGAAATGGTGACTTCGCGCCCTGATTTGTGGGCTTCGCTCAAAACCTCGCGCCGCGCTAACCACGACGGCGAGCCCGGCCCGATTGCGGTGCAAATCGCAGGCACCGAGGCGCAGATGATGGCCGACGCCGCCCGCTACAACATCGACCGGGGCGCACAAATCATCGACATCAACATGGGCTGCCCGGCCAAAAAAGTCTGCAACAAATGGGCCGGATCGGCCCTGATGCAAGACGAACCGCTGGCGCTGGAGATCATTTCTGCCGTGGTGCAAGCCGCCTTGCCGCACGGGGTGCCCGTGACATTGAAAATGCGCACCGGCTGGTGCGACGCTGAAAAAAATGCCCTGAGCCTGGCCCGTGCGGCCGAAAGTGCGGGGGTGCAAATGGTCACCGTGCACGGCCGCACCCGTGAGCAGGGCTACAAAGGCTTGGCCGAATACGACACGGTGGCCGCTGTGAAGGCGGCTTTGCGCATCCCTGTGGTGGCCAACGGCGACATCGATTCGCCCGAAAAAGCCCGTGATGTGCTGCGCATGACCGGGGCCGATGCGGTCATGATCGGCCGTGCCGCGCAAGGCAGCCCCTGGATCTTTCGTGAGATCGCTCACTTTCTGGCCACGGGCGAACACCTGGCGCCGCCGCTGGTGGGCGAAGTGCGTCGCGCCTTGCTCGAGCACCTGCAAGACCACTACGGCCTGTATGGCGAATACACCGGGGTGCGCTCGGCCCGCAAGCACATTGGCTGGTATGTGCGCACGCTGCCCGGTGGTGATGCTTTTCGCGAACACATGAACACCCTGGAGACTGCAGACGGGCAACTGGCTGCAGTGGCCGCCTATCTGGACGGCTTGGCCGAGCAGATGGAGCGCCTGCCCCAGCGCCAGTCCCTGCACCCTGAAGCTTGCCCCGATTTAGAGACCACGCCATGAGCGAACCCCAATCGATTGAACACTGCATCCGGGCCAACCTGGAAATCTATTTCCGTGACCTCGATGGCACCGACCCCAACGGCTTGTACGACATGCTGGTCAAGTTGGTCGAAAAGCCGCTGCTCGATGTGGTGATGAGCCAGTCAGGTCAGAACCAGTCGCGTGCGGCCGAATGGTTGGGGCTGAACCGCAACACCTTGCGCAAGAAATTGCTGGAACACGATTTGTTGAAATAACGCTGGTGCGGCCTGGTCCCGCCAAGTGTCCATGAATGCCCGCCGGAATCCTTGCCCCGGCCTTGCCTTGAACCCTCCAGAATTTTGAAGAAAGTCCCCATGAGAGCCCTCATCTCCGTCTCTGACAAAACCGGCATCGTCGACCTGGCCAAAGAACTCCACGCCCTTGGCGTGGGCCTGATCTCCACCGGCGGCACCGCCAAGCTCTTGGCCGAACAAGGCTTGACCGTGACCGAGGTGGCCGAAGTCACAGGCTTCCCCGAAATGCTGGACGGCCGTGTCAAAACCCTGCACCCCAAGGTGCACGGCGGTTTGCTGGCCCGCCGCGACACGCCCGAGCACATGGCCGCTTTGCAGGCGCATGGCATCGACACCATCGATTTGTTGATCGTCAACCTCTACCCGTTTGAGTCCACCGTGGCCAAGCCCGGTTGCACGCTGGCCGACGCCATCGAGAACATCGACATCGGCGGCCCCGCCATGGTGCGCAGCGCGGCCAAGAACTGGAAAGACGTGGGCATCGTGACCGACGCCAGCCAATACCCAGCGGTGATGACCGAGTTGAAAGCCAACGGCAAGCTCAGCGACAAACTGCGCTTTTCTTTGTCCGTGGCTGCGTTCAACCGCATCAGCCAATACGATGGCGCGATCAGCAACTACCTCTCCAGCGTGAACTTTGAAGCTGAGAAGCTGAGTGAAGACTACGTACCCGAGCGGGCTCAGTTCTCAGGCCAATTCAACGAGCAGTATGTGAAGGTGCAAGACCTGCGCTACGGTGAAAACAGCCACCAGCAAGCCGCTTGGTACCGCGACTTGGCCCCAGCGGCCGGATCGCTGGCCACCGGCGTTCAGTTGCAAGGCAAAGAACTCAGCTACAACAACATCGCTGATGCAGACGCTGCATGGGAATGCGTGAAGAGCTTCGAGGCCACCGCTTGCGTCATCGTCAAACACGCCAACCCCTGCGGTGTGGCCGTGGGTGCGAACCCGCTCGAGGCCTACAGCAAAGCTTTCCAAACCGACCCCACCAGCGCGTTTGGCGGCATCATCGCCTTCAACCGCCCTGTGGACAAAGCCGCTGCCGAGACCGTGAGCAAGCAGTTTGTCGAAGTGCTGATGGCCCCTGACTTCAGCGCTGAAGCGCTCGAAGTGTTCAAGAGCAAAGTGAATGTGCGCTTGATGAAAATCGCGCTACCAACCAGCTACGGCGACGTGCGCAACGCGCTCGAAACCAAGCGTGTGGGCTCAGGTCTGTTGTTGCAAAGCGCGGATAACCACGAGCTGGCGCTGGCCGACATGAAGATCGTCACCGTCAAACAACCCACCCCTGAAGAACTCAACGATTTACTGTTCGCCTGGAAAGTGGCCAAGTTCGTCAAATCCAACGCCATCGTGTTCTGCAAAAACGGTATGACCATGGGCGTGGGCGCAGGCCAAATGAGCCGCTTGGATTCTGCCCGTATTGCCAGCATCAAGGCCGAAGCGGCCAAGCTCAGCCTGCAGGGCACCGTGGTGGCGAGTGATGCCTTCTTCCCCTTCCGCGACGGCCTCGACGTGGTGGTGGACGCAGGTGCGACCTGTGTGGCCCAGCCCGGTGGCTCCATGCGTGACCAAGAAGTCATCGATGCCGCCAACGAGCACGGCGTGGCGATGGTGTTCACGGGTGTGCGGCACTTCCGCCATTGATTCGCGCCACTGATCGGACTGTTTTGAACTTTGACCCACTCGGCCTGACCCCCGCGCTCTTGCGAGCTGTGGGTGACATGGGCTTGTACGCCCCCACCCCCATCCAAGCCGAGGCGATTCCAGCCGCCTTGAAGTCGACCGACGTGTGGGCCACCGCGCCCACCGGCTCGGGCAAGACGCTGGCCTTTGCGCTGCCGCTGTTGCAGCACCTGCTGGCTGCGCCGCGCCAAACCAACTTTCGCCGTCCCGTGCGCGTGCTGGTGCTGGTGCCCACACGCGAGCTGGCGGTGCAGGTGGGCGATGTGCTGGCCAACCTCGCCTGCAAGTTGCCGCAGTCACTCAAGGTGAACACGGTGTTTGGCGGCGTCTCGGTCAATCCACAAATGATGGCGCTGCGCGGCGGAGCCGACATCGTGGTGGCCACACCCGGCCGCTTGCTCGAGCTGATTGACCAGAACGCCGTGCGCCTGGCCGATGTGCAGCACCTGGTGCTGGACGAAGCCGACCGCTTGCTGGACTTGGGCTTTGCAGAGGAGCTGCAGCGCGTGTTGGCGCAGCTGCCTGCCAAGCGCCAAACGCTGCTGTTTTCGGCCACGTTTGCGCCGGAGGTGGAAGCGCTGGCAGCCAAGTTGTTGCGCGATCCGGTGCGCATCACGGTAGAGGCCTTTGAAGGCCACAAACCCGATATCACCCAACGCGCCATCGCCGTCGACGAGAAAAGCCGCACCGCCTTGCTGCGCCATCTGATACAGGAAAACGGCTGGAAGCAAGTGCTGGTCTTTGTGGCCACGCGCTACGCCTGCGAGCATGTGGCGAACAAGCTCTACAAAGCGGGTGTTTTTGCCACGCCTTTCCATGGCGAGATGAGCCAAGGCGCACGCCAAGAAGTGCTCAGCGAATTCAAAGCCGGACGCTGGGATGTGGTGGTCACCACCGACCTGGCCTCACGCGGCATCGACATCGCCATGCTGCCCGTGGTGGTCAACTACGACCTGCCGCGCTCGGCCACCGACTACACCCACCGCATTGGCCGCACGGGCAGGGCAGGTGCGCATGGCGACGCGGTGAGCTTTGTCACGGCTGCGGCGTTGGCGCACTGGCAACTGATCCAGAAACGCGAAAGCCTGGAACTCGCTTTAGAGCAAATCCCAGGCTTTGAGCAAACCGAAACCCCGCCACCGCCATCGCCCTGCAATGGCGGCATCAAGGGTTCACGGCCGAGCAAGAAAGACAAGTTGCGGGATGCTGCGGCAAAAGACGGGTCTTAAGCCATCCAGCTGGGCAACCATGTGGCGATGCCTGGCACCATGAAGACCGCCACCAGCAGCAACACACTCATCGCCAAATAAGGCGTGACCGCCAGAAAAATGTGCGTCATGGTGACCGACGGTGGGGCCACGCCGCGCATGGTCATGAGCAGCAAGCCATGCGGTGGCAAGAGCAGGCCCATTTGCATGCAGATGAGGAACAACACACCAAACCAAACCGGGTCAATGCCCAAGGCGTTCACGATGGGCATGAAGATGGGCAGGGTGATCATCATCATGCTGACCTGGTCCACAAAGATGCCCAGAAAAATCAGAAACACCATCATCCCAATCAGGATCTGGTTGGCCGACAAACCCTGGTCGGTGATGAGCTGCACCAAGCCGGAGCTGGCACCCGAAAAAGACAAAATTTGCGCGAAGGTGGTGGCGCCCAAAATGATGAACAAAATCATGCCAGAGATGCCTGCCGTGCCCTTGAGGGCCTTGAGCACCGCCTCCCAGCGCAAGGCCCGGTAAAGCGCGGCCAGCAGCATGGTGGCAAAGGCGCCAATGGCCGCGCACTCTGTGGGCGTGGCCCAGCCTGCCGCCAGTGCACCCACCACCACCCCAAAAATGGACAAAGTGGGCAAGACGTAGGCGAACAAAGGTTGCCAGCGGTCCCAACCTTGGTGCTCCACGGCATCGGTGTCGGTGGGGGCCAGATGAGGGCTGATGCGCACGCGCACAATGATCCAAGCCACAAACGCGACCGACAACAGCAGCCCAGGAACCACACCCCCCAGCAGCAGCTTGGAAATCGAGATCCCCGAGAGCGAGCCCAGCAGTACCGTGAGTGCTGAAGGTGGAATCAGCATGTCCACCGCGCCAATCGCCATGATCGGGCCGGTGGCCATGGTGGGGTGGTAGCCGCGTGCCAACATCACGGGCAGCATGAGAGCGCCCAGCATGGCTGTGGTGGCAATGGTGGAGCCCGAGATGGCTGAAAACACTGTGCCTGCCACCACGGCGACCACGGCCAGACGTCCGGGCACACGCACGATCAAGCGTTCGATCCCGTCGATCACCTTCACGGCCAAACCCGTGTGGAACAAAATCTCACCCATCAGCACAAACAGCGGAATGGGTGTGAGTGCAAAGGCCGTGACCGAACTGACGCTGTTGCGCACCAGTTGCACCAAACCCGGCTCGCCCCCCATGTAGAGCACGGCCCCGATGATGTTGACGCCTAGAAAAGTTAGCGCCACGGGCATGCCCATGAACAGCAGCAAGGTGGAGCCGCCCAACATCAACCAGGCTGCGATTGGCCAACTGCTCATGTGCAGACTCCAGATGAGAAATATAAAAACATGGGGAACAGTTTCAAGCCGCGCTCACCGCATCTTGGCGCGGACCGCGTTCTGCGTGCAGCAGGCGGTGCATGCGAAACACCATCTCGATGGACAGCAACACAAACACCACGGGCAAGGGCGCCAGAGACCACCACTCGGGTGTGACGAGGGTTTTGATGCTGAGCGAGCCCGCGGCATAACTGGCCCAGGTCGCTTGGGCGCCATACCAGGCCAGCACCAGGCAGCAGCACAAGCCCAGCACATCACCCACCCACTCCAGCGCCCAAGCAGCGCGGCGTGGGATGGCTTGCAGAAAAATGTCCACCCGGATGTGCTGGCCCTGGCGCAGCAACCAAGGGGCCACACACATGGTGATCAGGTAGAGCATGAGTTCGGACACCTCGTTGCTCCAAGACAGTCCCAGTGGCAGGCCAGGAATGGCCAGGTTGCGCAGGGCCACATCGGCCACGATGATGAGCATCATGGCCAGCAGCAGCAGGCAGCCCAAGAGGGCCAGACCCGACAGCCACCGGCCAAAGCGCTCAGACAGCGCTTGCATCATTTGGAAAACAGAGCCTTGAACCGGGCCGCCACTTCTGGGCTTTGCTTGGCAGCACTGGCCCAGCCCACGTCATAGGCCTTGTCTCGGAAGGCCTTGCTGGTGGCTGCATCAAAAGTGATGGTCTGGATGCCAGCCTTGGTCTGGCGAGCGATTTCTTCGGCGCCATAACGCGCCCAGAAAGTGTTCTCGGCCTCCAGTGCCAGCAACTGTTTTTGCAGGTAATTGCGCTGTGTGTCAGTGAGTTTTTTGTAGGCCGGCAGGTTCATGATCAGCGAGACCTCGGCGTCGTAGAAGCCCGGGTCGATGCGGAACTTGGTTTTTTCATGCCAGTTGAAGTCAAAAATACCGCCAATGGGCCAGCCATAACCATCCACCACACCGCGCTCCAGAGCGGTGTAAACCTCTCCTGGTGGCGTGGTGATCACGCTGGCATTGAGGGCCTGAAAGAAGTCGCGGTAGACCGGCGTGATGCGGATTTTTTGGCCTGCCAAGTCGGGCTTGTCGACTTTTTTGTTGGTGTAGATGTGAAACGGCTGGTTCTCCACCATGCGGGCCAAATACTGCATGTTGCCTTTGTCGTTCCAGACCTTGTTGATCGCGTCAAAGGCACCGTTCTTGCGCTGCTCGGCCACCGGGATCTGGGTCAGCTTCAAAAAGTCGGCTTCGGGCATCACGTTGGTGTAGAACGCACCCGTGTTGAGCGCCATGTCGACCACGCCGGTTTTGACCGCGTTGCCCAGCTCAAACGAGGGAATGGCGCGTGGCCCACCAATGAAGTTGATTTGCAGCACCCCTTTGCCTTCGGCGTTGACCTTGTTGATCCAGGGCTGCAGGCGTTGCACATAGATGCCGTTTTCGGCAAATCCGCTGATCAGTCGCAACGTGACCTCTTGGGCCAAGGTGGCGGAAGTTGCGCCGAGCGCCAAAACCAGTGCCGTGGCCTGGGTGAGTAAACGTCGTTTCATGGCTAGTCTCCTGTTGTGGTTGGGGGTCGATGGGGAACTTGTCGGGTTGCTGTGCAGCTCATGGTTTGGGCGTCACGCGGGGGCCATTTGGTGCACGGCTTGGTCCAGGGCCTGGCCGCTGTCGTCGGCCAGGGCTGCTTTACGCAAAGCGCTCAGCCGGTTGGCCGCATCGGGCAAAGTTTGAAGGCGCGGCAAGGTGGTCATCAGTTTTTCAAAGTGCCGCCAGCCACGGGCATGGGTGTCGCCGTAGCCTTTGACCAACTGCTGCGCACGCAGCACCTCCAGGGCCAGATCGGCTTGTTGGGGCAAAAGCTTCAGGGCGTGCGCCCACCAGGCCTCGATGCGTTGTTGCTCGGTTTGGTAACGCAAGGACACCGGGCGAATGCGGCGCAGGCTGGCCACACCGTAAAGCAGCAAAAACCCGCGCAAGGAGCTGGTTTGCACCACGCGGCCTTTTTGCGTGAAGCGACCCACCAAGGAGCGGGCGGCCTTGGAGCGCAGCAACCAGCGGCCTACAGCCGCAGGCAAAGTGTCGGCAATTTCTTCCAGTCGCGGATGCATGAATTCGTGGATGTCGATCAGCTGTGTCTCGCTCAAACTCACTTCCTGGCTGACGCGTGCAAAACGTGAGCGGCGTGTTTTCAAATCGGCCACACGCACCGTGTCTTCGTAAGACATCCACAGCGCCAGGTGCCGAGCGCCTTCGCGCAACACTTCAGCGGCCATAGCCGGTGCCAGCGATGCCGAAGCCAGCGCTTGTGCCATGTCCTGCAAGCGCCGTGCGTACAGCGTGGCGTAATTCAGGTCCTGGTAATCGGCCAGGCGCGTCAATCCTGAGGCGATGACGTCGTGGGCCGAGGGTGCGAATGCGCCTTCCAGACTTTGCGCCAAGGCCAGCAGCTTGGGGCCGACTTGGCGGTGCAAAGGCAGCACAACAGGGACGGCATCGGCCACGCTCGATGGGCGGGGATTCAGTACCTGCATGGCCGCATCAAAACCCGCGGCAAATGCTTTCAGGCTGGTTTTGACACCCACGCCGCTGCGCTCAATCGTGGCCTCAAATTGCGCCCTTGAAAAGGGCAGACGCCCGCTGGCAGCCAAGGCGCCATACAAAGCGGGCGCGATCAGGCTGCCCGCCTGTTCGGCCAGTTGGGCAAAGTCGGCGCTGATGAACTGCTTGGCGGCCGCTTGCGCACCGGTGAGCAGCTTGGCCTCGTCCACACGCCCATCACCCATGGCGGTGCGCTCGGTCATCGAGTACACGCGGTGGGTGGAGGCGATGAAGGTGGTTTTGTCGGCATCGACCAGCCCGCGCTGCAGGGCACGGCCCGCTTCCATGAGCTCGGAGGCCAGCACGATGTCCACCTCGCCGGGGAAGGGGCTGAGCGCCATCACCGGCAGCTGCCCTGTGGGTGAGGCCGCTTGCTGGTACATCTCGATGTAGTAAACCGTGGCCCCAGTGCGCTGCGCCACACCCGGGACCGAAGTGGTTTGTGCCCAGTGGCCATGGTGCTCGGCCAAGTCGACCAGCCAGTCGGCCAGCACACCGCCGCCTTCACCGCCCATGGCCAAAATGGCCAGGCTGATGATCCCGGGTTGGCTTTGGGTCTCGTTCATGCGGCAATGCCTTCCAGTCGGCGCTCGATGCGGTTTTGCAACCAGCCAATGACCCGCTGGCGCAGGCTTTGTTTGAAGCGGTCCCAGGCGCTGGGGTTGTTGATGATCTCGGCCCGGTAAAACGAGGGGCAGAGCACCGCCGCGTGCGCCACTTCGCCGCACAGACCGCAGCCCACGCAGCTGTCGGCCACAGCCGCCACTGGATCTTGTCGCAGCGGATCGGGGTTGGGCTTGATGCTCAGCGACGGGCAACCCGACAGGCGAATGCACGAGTGGTCGCCGGTGCAGGTGTCGGGGTCAATGCCAAAGCGCTCGCGCACCACACGCTCGCCTTTTTGGATGCGTTGACGAATCAGCGGCTTGACTCGGCGCTGGCGGTTGAGCATGCACTCGCTTTGCGCCACGATGACTTTGGGGCCTTGCTGCTGGGTGGTCAAGGCGTCGCGTAAAGCCTGGCGCATCTGGTCCAGGCTGTAAGTGTTGGTGACCGTCTTGACCCATTCCACGCCCACGCCGCGCACGGCTTTTTCTATCGGGTTGTTGGTATTGCGGATCGGGTTGATGGCTTTGGACGAGAGCACGTCCTGCCCACCGGTGGCGGCCGAATAGCCGTTGTCCACCACCAGCAGCAAGTTGTCGGATTGGTTGAACACCGCGTTGCCCACGCCGCTGGTAAGGCCGTTGTGCCAAAAGCCCCCGTCGCCAATGATCGAGACGGTGCGCTTGCTCGTCTCGCTGGTGTTGAAGGCCGACGCACCTGCCCAGCCCAAGCCGTAGCCCATGGTGGTGGCGCCGATGTTGAAGGGCGGCAAGATCGAGAACAAATGGCAG
>JAKFXJ010000134.1 GCA_021731425.1 Limnohabitans sp.
GCGGTTGCACTCCACGTTGGGCTACGTCAGTCCGATGCAGTTTGAAAAACGCTGGGACGCGGCACAGCAATTGAAGGCCGCATAATGAAGTGGCTAAGCGGTACGTCAAACAGGGGCAGGTTCACTTTTGTAAGCACTTGCAAACGGTCAGTGGCCTGCCGAGGCACCAACAAGCGGGGGTGCCAGGCGGGCGGTTTCGGGCTATAATCCGCCTGTTTTGCGATTTGCAAAGCGCACGCCATTGGCTTTTCCGGCCGCTGGCGCAAGTCAATCACCCGCTGATGTTCAGGTTTGAACCAGGCGAAACAACAAGGAAAACACCATGATTGCATCTTCAATCAAGGCAGAGGTCGTTAAGGCCAACGCACGTGCAGCCAACGACACTGGCTCCCCAGAAGTCCAAGTGGCTTTGCTGACAGCCCGTATCAACGAGCTGACACCTCACTTCAAAACACACGCCAAAGACCATCACGGTCGCCGCGGTCTGCTGCGCATGGTGAGCCGTCGCCGCAAGCTGCTGGACTATCTCAAGTCCCGTGATGCTGACCGTTACGTTGCGCTGATCGCCAAGCTTGGCCTGCGTAAGTAATCGTCTCTCCAGATGAAAAGCGCCTGAGTTAGTTCACTAGCTCAGGCGCTTTATTCTTTTTTTCAGTCGGAATTTGTCAGGGCGATCTCGCGCTGTGTCATTCCACAAGGCTTTTAAACCAAGGTTTTGTGGAATGGCATCGAGTTCAGAGCGTCAACTTCCGGGCCCACAGTGCAGCCTCATGCGCTTTTGTTTTCAGGAGTTCTGAACATGTCCATTTTTAACAAAGTTACCAAAACGTTCCAGTGGGGCCAGCACACGGTCAAGATGGAAACCGGCGAAGTGGCTCGCCAAGCTGGCGGCGCTGTGCTGCTCGACATGGAAGGCACTGTGGTGTTGGCCACCGTCGTGGGTTCTAAGATCGCCAAAGCCGGTCAAGACTTCTTCCCCCTCACCGTCGATTACATCGAGAAGACTTACGCCGCAGGCAAGATCCCTGGCAGCTTCTTCAAGCGTGAAGCCAAGCCCAGCGAGCACGAGACCCTGACCAGTCGCCTGATCGACCGTCCCATCCGTCCTCTGTTCCCCGAAGGTTTCTACAACGACGTGCACGTGGTCATCCACACCGTTTCGTTGAACCCTGAAGTCGACGCCGACATCGCTGCGATGATCGCCGTGTCTGCTGCTTTGTCCATCTCGGGCATCCCGTTCAACGGCCCCATCGGTGCCGCTCGCGTGGGCTACATCAACGGTGAATACGTCCTGAACCCCGGCCAGACCCAACGCAAAGACAGCGTGATGGACCTGGTTGTTGCCGGTACTGAAGCTGCTGTGCTGATGGTCGAATCCGAAGCCCTGCAACTGTCCGAAGAAATCATGTTGGGCGGCGTGGTGTACGGCCACGAGCAGTCGGCCATTGCCATCAACGCGATCCACGAGTTGGTGCGCGAAGCTGGCAAGCCAGTTTGGGACTGGCAAGCGCCTGCCCGTGACACGGCTTTCGAAAGCAAGCTGGCATCACTCGCCGAAGAAAAGTTGCGTGCTGCTTACCAGATCCGCAATAAGCAAGCCCGCACACACGCTTGCCGCGAAGCCTACGCTTCGGTCAAAGTCGCTTTGGCTGAAGAGGGCGTGGCCTTTGACAGCGTCAAGCTCGACGGCCTGATGTTCGAAATCGAAGCCCGCATTGTGCGCAGCCAGATTTTGGCCGGTGAGCCCCGCATTGACGGCCGCGACACACGCACTGTGCGCCCCATCGAAATCCGCAACAGCGTGCTGCCCCGCACCCACGGCTCGGCCTTGTTCACACGTGGCGAGACCCAAGCTTTGGTCATCACCACCTTGGGCACAGAGCGCGACGCTCAGCGCATCGACGCGCTGGCTGGTGAGTTCGAAGACCGCTTCATGTTCCACTACAACATGCCTCCCTTTGCCACTGGTGAAGTGGGCCGCATGGGCAGCACCAAGCGCCGCGAAATCGGCCACGGCCGTTTGGCCAAGCGTGCTTTGGCCGCTGTGTTGCCGACCAAAGAAGAGTTCCCCTACACCGTGCGTGTGGTGTCTGAGATCACCGAATCGAACGGTTCTTCGTCTATGGCTTCGGTCTGCGGCGGCTGCTTGTCGATGATGGACGCTGGCGTGCCGATGAAAGCCCACGTGGCCGGTATCGCCATGGGCCTGATCAAGGAAGACAACCGCTTTGCGGTGTTGACTGACATCTTGGGTGACGAAGACCACCTGGGTGACATGGACTTCAAAGTGGCCGGTACCACCAACGGTATCACCGCACTGCAGATGGACATCAAGATCCAAGGCATCACCAAAGAGATCATGCAAGTCGCTCTGGCCCAGGCCAAAGAAGCCCGCATGCACATTCTGGGCAAGATGCAAGAGGCGATGAGCACGGCCAACACCGAAGTGTCTGACTTCGCGCCTAAGCTCTTCACCATGAAGATCAACCCCGAGAAGATCCGTGACGTGATCGGCAAAGGCGGCGCCACCATCCGCGCCCTGACCGAAGAGACCGGCTGCCAGATCAACATCTCCGAAGACGGCACGATCACCATCGCGGCCACCGACGGCGAGAAGGCCGAAATCGCCAAGAAGCGCATCGAGCAGATCACCGCCGAAGTCGAAATCGGCAAGGTCTACGAAGGCCCAGTCACCAAGATTTTGGACTTCGGTGCTTTGATCAACCTGTTGCCCGGCAAAGACGGTCTGCTGCACATCAGCCAGATCGCCCACGAGCGCGTTGAAAAAGTGACCGACTACCTGAGCGAAGGCCAGATCGTCAAAGTCAAGGTCATGGAAACCGACGAAAAAGGCCGCATCAAGCTGTCGATGAAGGCTTTGTTGGACCGTCCTGCTCAAGGCTAAATAACGCTGTTGTCGGGTGGTCTGAGATCACCCATCATCGCGTGGATGCACCATGAACGTCATTGAAATCCAAAGCTACGGCGCCCCCGAGGTGCTGGTGCCCGGTTCCCGCCCTGACCCTGTTGCGGGGGCAGGGGAGTTGCTCATTCGCGTCTCGGCCAGCGGTATCAACCGACCCGACGTGCTGCAACGCCTGGGCAATTACCCCGTACCCCCCGGTGCCTCGGACATTCCGGGCCTGGAAGTCGCGGGTGTGGTGGTGTCGGGCGATGCAGCGGCCATGGCCGAAGCGGGTTTGGCTGTGGGTGACCGTGTGTGTGCCTTGGTCGCTGGTGGTGGTTATGCGCAGCTGTGTGTGGCCCCGGTGGCCCAGTGTTTGCCGGTGCCCAAGGGCCTGACGGACATCGAAGCCGCTTCGCTGCCCGAGACCTTCTTCACCGTCTGGAGCAATGTGTTTGACCGTGGGCGTTTGCAAGCGGGTGAGACCTTGTTGATTCAAGGCGGCACCAGCGGCATTGGCGTCACAGCCATCCAAATGGCCAAGGCGGCCGGTGCGACGGTGATCGCCACCGCGGGTTCTGACGCCAAGTGCCAGGCTTGCCTGGCCTTGGGTGCGGACCACGCCATCAACTACAAAACCACCGATTTCGTGGCCGAGGCCAAGCGCCTGACTGGCGGCTTGGGTGTGAACGTGATTTTGGACATGGTCGCGGGCGACTATGTGGCGCGTGAAGTCGAGGCCTTGGCCGAAGATGGCCGCTTGGTCATCATCGCGGTGCAAGGCGGCATCCAGAGCGGGTTCAACGCAGGTTTGGTTTTGCGCCGCCGATTGACGATCACGGGTTCGACCTTGCGTCCCCGCCCTGTGTCGTTCAAGGCGGCAATTGCCCAGTCTTTGTTGAAAACCGTTTGGCCCTGGATCGAGTCGGGCCGCATCAAGCCGGTCATCCACAGCGTGTTTGCAGCGGCAGAGGCGGGTGGTGGTTTGCCATCGGGCGCGGCGCAAGCTCATGCATTGATGGAAACGAACCAGCATGTGGGCAAAATTGTGGTGACTTGGTGATGACGATGAACAGCAAATTGATGGTGGGCAACTGGAAGATGAACGGCAGCTTGGCGGCCAATGCGTCTTTGTTGTCTGACACCTTGAGCGGCTTGGGAGGTGTGTCATGCCGTGCTGCGGTGTGTGTGCCCGCGCCTTATCTGGCGCAAGCTCACAGTTTGTTGACGGGTTCGTCCATGGCTTTGGGCGCACAAGATGTGTCTGCCCACGAGTCGGGCGCTTACACCGGCGAAGTGTCGGCCAACATGCTGCGTGATTTTGCTGTGCGTTATGTCATCGTGGGCCACTCCGAGCGGCGTCAGTACCACGGCGAGACCGATGCCGTGGTGGCCACCAAGGCCCAGCGTGCTTTGGCGGCAGGCATCACCCCCATCGTGTGTGTGGGCGAGAGCTTGGCCGAGCGCGAGGCGGGTCAGACCGAAGTTGTGGTCAAGCGGCAGCTGGCCGCGGTGATCCACGCCAACGGCCATTGCATCAGCGAAATCGTGGTGGCTTATGAACCCATTTGGGCCATCGGCACCGGATTGACGGCCACCCCTGAGCAGGCCCAAGCGGTGCACGCGGTATTGCGTGCCCAACTGCAGGCCGCCACAGCGCATGCGGATCGTGTGTCGATTTTGTACGGCGGCAGCATGAATGCGGCGAACGCTGCTTCTTTGCTGGCGCAGCCCGATGTGGACGGCGGCCTGATCGGCGGTGCGTCGCTCAAGGCGCCAGACTTTGTATCGATGTTGAAGGCCGCCTCGCGCTGAGCTTTCAAACCCTGTTTTTAAATTTTCGGAGTATTCAGATGAGCGTGATGTTGACCTTGATTTTGGTGGTGCAGATGTTGTCGGCGCTGGCCATGATTGGCTTGATCCTGATCCAGCACGGCAAAGGTGCGGACATGGGAGCCGCCTTTGGCAGCGGTGGTTCGGGCAGCTTGTTTGGTGCCACGGGCAGTGCGAACTTCATGTCGCGCACCACAGCGGTGTTGGCGGCGGTGTTTTTTGTCTGCACTTTGTTGCTGGCTTATTTTGGCAAACTCGCCCCCACCTCTTCGGGCAGCGTGCTTGAAGGTGCGGCTGTGACGGCACCCGCCCCAGTCAACACCAGCCCTGCTGCGCAGATTCCTGGCAACGCCCCCGCTGCACAAACCGACAACAGCGTACCCCCCGCAGTACCTGCCAAATAATTCTGGCATTCAGGCAGCATTCAGCTTTGCTGCTGTGCACAATTTTCCCGGTTTGGCAAAGGGAATGAGCCATTTTTCAGAGTAAAATCTGAGTCTGACCAGCAAGCGATACGCACTCAAGGTGTACCTCATGCAAGCTGGTTTTGTGTATTCAGCCGTCGTGGTGAAATTGGTAGACACGCTATCTTGAGGGGGTAGTGGCGAAAGCTGTGCGAGTTCGAGTCTCGCCGACGGCACCAGACAAACGCAAGCGCTCGGGCTCAAGGCATGGGCGCTTCATTCGGTCATTAACCGGCAGTCACCAAATGAACCTCGAACAGTACCTCCCGATTCTTTTGTTCATTTTGGTCGGCGTTGCTGTCGGCATCATTCCCCAGGTTTTGGGCTACATCCTCGGCCCCAACCGACCTGACGCGGAAAAAAACTCCCCCTACGAATGCGGCTTCGAAGCCTTTGAAGACGCCCGCATGAAGTTCGATGTGCGCTACTACTTGGTCGCCATCCTGTTCATCTTGTTTGACCTCGAAATCGCTTTCCTGTTCCCGTGGGCCGTGGCGCTCAAGGAAGTGGGCATGGCCGGTTTTGTGGCTGTGGTGATCTTTCTGACCATTTTGGTCGTCGGTTTTGTCTACGAGTGGAAAAAAGGCGCCCTGGACTGGGAATGACCGTTTGCACTGACAACAACATTGAGCCTGCTTGAGGATAAAAAAATGATTGAAGGCGTGATGAAAGAGGGCTTCATCACCACGAGTTACGACTCGGTGGTGAACTGGGCCAAGACCGGCTCGCTCTGGCCCATGACCTTTGGTCTGGCCTGCTGCGCGGTCGAGATGATGCATTCGGCCACGGCCCGCTACGACTTGGCCCGCTTTGGTGCCGAGGTGTTCCGCGCCAGCCCTCGCCAAGCCGACTTGATGATCGTGGCCGGCACCCTGTGCAACAAGATGGCCCCGGCCTTGCGCAAGGTGTACGACCAGATGTCCGAGCCGCGCTGGGTGATCTCCATGGGCTCTTGCGCCAATGGTGGTGGTTACTACCACTACAGCTACTCGGTGGTGCGTGGTTGCGACCGCATCGTGCCGGTGGATGTGTATGTGCCGGGCTGCCCGCCCACGGCCGAAGCGCTGATCTACGGCATCATCCAGCTGCAGCAAAAAATTCGCCGCACACACACCATTGCGCGTGCTTGAAGGGAATGACGATGACCAATTTCGCCATTCGCCCTGAAGACCTGCAAGACACCCTGGCTGCGGCCTTGGGGGAACGGGTCCAAAACATTTCCATCGCTTTGGCTGAGGTGACCGTTCATGTGAACGCACAGCATTACCTGAGCGTGATGCAAACCTTGCGCGATGCGCCGGGCTGCCAGTTTGAACAACTCGTTGACTTGGCGGGCCTCGATTACTCGGCCTACCGCGAAGTGGGCACCGATGGCCCACGTTTTGGGGTCACCGTGCATTTGTTGTCGGTGAGCCTGAACCAGCGTGTGCGCGTGAAAGTGCTGTGCCCCGATGACGACCTGCCTTTGGTCGATTCGGTCAACGAGATTTGGAACTCGGCCAACTGGTACGAGCGCGAAGCCTTTGACCTGTACGGCATTGTGTTTGAAGGTCACAACGACCTGCGCCGCATCCTGACCGACTATGGTTTTATTGGTCACCCCTTCCGCAAGGATTTCCCCTTGTCGGGTCACGTTGAAATGCGCTACGACGCCGAGCGTCAGCGCGTGATTTACGAGCCGGTGAGCATCGAGCCGCGTGAAATCACGCCACGCATCATCCGTGAAGAACACTACGGAGGCCTGAACTGATATGGCCGAAATCAAGAATTACACCCTGAACTTTGGCCCTCAGCACCCGGCAGCGCACGGTGTGTTGCGCCTGGTGCTCGAGCTCGACGGCGAAGTGGTGCAACGCGCCGACCCGCACATCGGCTTGCTGCACCGTGCCACTGAAAAACTGGCCGAGCACAAGACCTACATCCAGTCGCTGCCCTATATGGACCGTCTGGACTACGTGTCGATGATGTGCAACGAGCACGCTTACTGCCTGGCCATCGAGAAGATGCTGGGCCTGGAAGTGCCGATGCGGGCCCAGTACATCCGGGTGATGTTCTCGGAAATCACCCGCATCCTGAACCACCTCATGTGGCTTGGCTCGCACGGCAACGACTGCGGCAGCTCGACCATTTTGATCTACACCTTCCGCGAGCGTGAAGACCTGTTTGACATGTACGAGGCCGTGTCCGGTGCCCGCATGCATGCGGCTTACTTCCGCCCCGGTGGTGTGTACCGCGACCTGCCCGACAGCATGCCCCAGTACAAGGTCAGCAAGGTCAAGAACGCCAAGGCGATCGAGCAACTCAACAGCAACCGCCAAGGTTCCTTGCTGGACTTCATTGACGATTTCACCCAGCGCTTTCCCAAGTGCGTGGACGAGTACGAAACCCTGCTGACCGACAACCGCATCTGGAAACAGCGCACGGTGGGCATCGGCGTGGTGGCCCCCGAACGTGCCCTGAATCTGGGCATGACCGGCCCCATGCTGCGCGGCTCCGGCTTTGCTTGGGACTTGCGCAAAAAGCAGCCCTACGACGCGTACGACCAAGTCGAGTTTGACGTGCCTGTGGGCAAGACTGGTGACAGTTACGACCGCTATTTGGTGCGTGTGCAGGAGATGCGCGAATCGAACCGTATCATTCAGCAGTGCGTGAAGTGGTTGCGTGCCAACCCCGGCCCGGTCATCACCGACAACCACAAGATCGCGCCGCCTTCGCGTGAAGGCATGAAGTCCAATATGGAAGACTTGATTCACCATTTCAAGCTCTTCACCGAAGGTTTCCGTGTGCCCGAGGGCGAGGCTTATGCTGCGGTCGAACACCCCAAGGGTGAGTTCGGCATTTACATGGTGAGTGATGGGGCCAACAAGCCTTATCGCCTCAAAATTCGCGCCCCGGGCTTTGCCCATCTGGCCACCCTCGATGAAATGGCCCGAGGCCACATGCTGGCCGACGCGGTCGCGATCATCGGGACCATGGACATTGTTTTTGGAGAGATTGACCGATGATCTCTGATTCCACCAGAGCACGCTTTGCGCGTGAAGTTGCCAAGTTTCCTGCAGACCAAAAGCAGTCGGCCGTGATGGCTTGTCTGTCGATCGTTCAGCAAGAACTCGGTTGGGTGAGCCCCGAGAGTGAGCAAGTCGTGGCCGAAGTCTTGGGCATGCCCGTGATGGCCGTGCACGAAGTGACGACCTTCTACAACATGTACAACCAAAAGCCGGTGGGCAAGTTCAAGTTGAACGTTTGTACCAACCTGCCTTGCCAGTTGCGTGGCGGTGCGCAAGCGCTGGCTCATCTGGAGCACAAATTGGGTGTGCACGTGGGCGAGACCACAGCCGACGGCATGTTTACCCTGCAGCCCAGCGAGTGCCAAGGTGCTTGCGCCGATGCGCCCGTGCTGCTGGTGAACGACCGCCACATGTGCAGCTTCATGAGCCATGAAAAGCTCGACCAACTCGTTGACAGCCTGAAGAAAGCCGAGGCCGCCTGATGAACGTCGAACAAATCCTGAGCCAATTCCAGGCCACGGGCGTGGAAAGCTGCTTCCATGACCGCCACATCAACCCGCAAATTTATGCGGGCTTGAATGGCCGCAACTGGGGCATCAAAGACTACGAAGCGCGTGGCGGCTACGCGGCCTTGCGCAAGATCTTGGGCAAAGACGGTGCTGAGCCCAATGCCGAAACCGGCGTGGCGGGCATGACCCAAGACCAGGTGATCGCCACCGTCAAAGAGTCCGGCCTGCGTGGTCGCGGCGGTGCGGGTTTCCCCACGGGTCTGAAGTGGAGCTTCATGCCCCGTCAGTTCCCCGGTCAAAAGTATTTGGTGTGCAACTCGGACGAAGGCGAGCCGGGCACATGCAAAGACCGCGACATCATGGAGTACAACCCGCACACGGTGATCGAAGGCATGATCATCGCGGCGTATGCCATGGGCATCAGCGTGGGTTACAACTACATCCACGGCGAAATTTTCCACACCTACGAGCGCTTTGAAGCGGCCCTCGAAGAAGCCCGCGCTGCAGGCTATTTGGGCAACAACATCATGGGCAGTTCGTTCAGCTTCCAGCTGCACGCCTCGCACGGTTTTGGCGCTTACATCTGTGGCGAAGAAACTGCTTTGCTCGAATCGCTCGAAGGCAAAAAAGGCCAGCCCCGTTTCAAGCCACCGTTCCCAGCCAGTTTTGGTCTGTACGGCAAGCCCACCACCATCAACAACACCGAGACCTTCGCTGCAGTGCCTTGGATCATCCGCAACGGTGGTCAGGCTTACCTCGAATGCGGCAAGCCCAACAACGGCGGCACCAAGATTTTCTCGGTCAGCGGTGATGTGGAGCGCCCTGGCAACTACGAAGTGCCCATGGGCACGCCGTTTGCCAAGCTGCTTGAGCTCGCCGGTGGCGTGCGCGGCGGTCGCAAGCTCAAAGCCGTGATTCCCGGCGGTTCTTCATCGCCCGTGATTCCGGCCGATTTGATGATGAAGCTCACCATGGACTACGACAGCATCGCCAAAGAGGGCGGCTCGATGTTGGGTTCGGGCGCGGTGATCGTCATGGACGAGACGCGCTGCATGGTCAAGGCCTTGGCGCGTTTGTCTTACTTTTATTCGCACGAGTCTTGTGGCCAATGCACGCCTTGCCGCGAAGGCACAGGCTGGCTCTGGCGCATGGTCGACCGCATTGAACACGGCCAGGGCCGTGCCAGCGACATCGACATGCTCGACAGCGTGGCCGGCAACATCATGGGTCGCACGATTTGCGCCTTGGGTGATGCAGCGGCCATGCCGGTGCGCGGCATGCTCAAGCATTTCCGTCACGAATTTGTACACCTCATCGAGCACAAGACCTCCATGGTCAACGCCGATGCAACAGCGGTGAAGACCCATGGTTGAAATAGAACTCGACGGTCAGAAAGTGGAAGTTGCCGAAGGCAGCATGGTCATGCATGCCGCCGAAAAAGCAGGCACCTACATCCCCCATTTCTGCTACCACAAGAAACTTTCCATCGCAGCCAACTGCCGCATGTGCCTGGTGGAGGTCGAGAAGGCCCCCAAGCCCATGCCCGCCTGCGCCACGCCCGTGACACAAGGCATGATTGTGCGCACCAAGAGCGACCGCGCCATTGCCGCGCAAAAGTCGGTCATGGAGTTCTTGCTGATCAACCACCCGCTGGACTGCCCCATCTGCGACCAGGGCGGTGAGTGCCAGTTGCAAGACCTGGCCGTGGGTTACGGCGGCAGCACCTCGCGTTACGAAGAAGAAAAGCGCGTGGTCTTCCACAAAGAAGTCGTCCCGCTGATCTCGATGGAAGAGATGAGCCGCTGCATCCACTGCACACGCTGCGTGCGCTTCGGCCAAGAAGTGGCTGGTGCCATGGAGCTGGGCATGTCCCACCGTGGTGAGCACGCCGAGATCGAAACCTTCTTGGGTCAGACGATCGACTCCGAGCTGTCGGGCAACATGATCGACATCTGCCCCGTGGGTGCTTTGACCAGCAAGCCTTTCCGCTACCACGCACGCACTTGGGAGCTGTCGCGCCGCAAGTCGGTGGCGGCGCACGATTCGTCCGGTGCCAACCTGATCGTGCAGGTCAAGAACAACCAGGTCATGCGTGTCGTGCCCCTGGAAAATGAAGACGTCAACGAGTGCTGGATTGCTGACCGCGACCGTTTCTCGTACGAAGCCTTGAACAGCGCCGAGCGCCTGACCCAGCCCATGCTCAAGCAGGGCGGCGAGTGGAAGACCGTTGACTGGCAAACGGCCCTCGAATACGTGGCCAACGGCTTGCGCAACATCCAGCGTGACCATGGTGCCAACAGCATCGGCGCTTTGGTCAGCCCACACAGCACCGTGGAAGAGTTGTACCTGGCTGGCGCCTTGATGCGCGGCCTGGGCTCTGACAACATTGATTACCGTCTGCGCAACGCCGAATTTGGCGCCGCTGAAGGTGTGCGCACCTTGGGCACGTCCATCGCATCGCTGTCCACTTTGCAGCGCGTGTTGGTGGTGGGCTCCAACCTGCGCAAAGACCACCCGCTGTTTGCGCTGCGCGTGCGCCAAGCCGTGCGTTACGGCGCTCAGCTCAATGTGATCACATCCCCCGCGGCTTTTAGCCACGCCGATGCGTGGGCCATGCCTGTGGCCAACTCTGTTGTGACCGATGCCTTTGCTTGGGCGCAAACCCTGGCCGATCTGGCCGTGGCCATTGCCGCCGAAAAAGGTGTGCCCGCACCTTGTGCAGGCACGGCCTCTGCCGCAGTCCAAGCCATGGCCAAGTCCCTCTTGGGTGGCGAGCGCAAAGCCCTGTTGTTGGGCAATGCTGCTGCGCACCATGGCAATGCCTCGACCCTGTTGGCCTTGGCCAACTGGATTGGTGAGCAAACCGGTGCCAGCGTTGGTTACCTGACCGAAGCGGCCAACACCGTGGGTGCTCAGTGGGTGGGTGCACAACCACAAACAGGTGGCAAGCACGCAGGCCAGATGTTGGCCGGTGGCCTCAAAGCCGCTGTCTTGCTCAACACCGAACCCGAGTTCGACAGCGCAGCAGGCGCTGCTGCGGCCAAAGCTCTGGGCCAGGCCGAGATGGTCGTCACGCTCAGCCCGTTCAAAGCCAACATGGCTTTCAGCGACGTGCTGCTGCCGATTGCGCCGTTCACCGAAACCTCGGGCAGTTTTGTCAACGCCGAAGGCCGCTTGCAAAGCTTCCACGCCGTGGTCAAGCCTTTGGCTGAAACCCGCCCCGCCTGGAAGGTGCTGCGCGTGTTGGCCAATTTGCTCGACATCCCGGGTGTGTCCTTTGAGACATCGCAAGACGTCTTGGCCCGTGCCACGGCCCAGCCCTTGGTGGCGTCCAGCGCCACACGGTCTGCGATCAACCTGAGCGGGACCACCACACCCGCGCCGTCGGTCGCTTCGATTTACCAGCTCGATGGCATCGTGCGCCGTGCACCGTCACTGCAGCTGACCGCTGACGCCCGTCAGGAGGTGACCCCATGATTGACGCTCTGTACAACGGCGGCCTGAACCTGGTGGCCGCCAGCTGGTGGGCCACTTTGGTGTGGCCAGTGCTCTGGATCTTGCTCAAGATCGTGGCCATCCTCGCGCCGCTGATGGGTGCGGTGGCTTACCTGACGCTGTGGGAGCGCAAGCTCTTGGGCTTCATGCAAGTGCGCCATGGCCCCAACCGCGTGGGCCCCATGGGCTTGTTGCAGCCGATTGCCGATGCCCTCAAGCTGCTCACCAAAGAATTGATCAACCCAACAGCGGCCAGCATGGGCTTGTTCCGCCTCGGCCCGATCATGGCGATCATGCCGGCCTTGGCCGCTTGGGTTGCCATTCCTTTCGGACCCGAAGTGGCGCTGACCAACATCAACGCCGGTTTGATGCTGGTGATGGCGATCACCTCGATCGAGGTGTATGGCGTGATCATTGCGGGTTGGGCCTCCAACTCCAAATACGCCTTCTTGGGTGCACTGCGTGCATCGGCCCAGATGGTGAGCTACGAAATCGCCATGGGCTTTTGCTTCTTGGTGGTCTTGATGGTCTCGGGCAGCATGAACCTGACCGAAATTGTTCTGGCGCAAGGCAAGGGCGCTGCCGCCGACATGGGCCTGAGTTTCCTGTCCTGGAACTGGCTGCCGCTGCTGCCGATTTTCTTGGTCTACCTGATCTCGGGCGTGGCCGAAACCAACCGCCACCCCTTTGACGTGGTCGAAGGCGAAGCCGAAATCGTGGCCGGTCACATGGTCGAGTACTCGGGCATGGGCTTTGCCATCTTCTTCCTGGCCGAATACGCCAGCATGTGGCTGGTGTCCATCCTGGCCGTCATCATGTTCCTGGGCGGCTGGCTGTCCCCGATCGACAGCGCGCTGTTCAACTGGATCCCGGGCTGGATCTGGCTGGGCCTCAAGACTTTTGTGGTGGTGTCCATGTTCATCTGGATCCGCGCCACCTTCCCGCGTTTCCGTTACGACCAGATCATGCGTCTGGGCTGGAAGATCTTCATCCCGGTCACCCTGGTGTGGCTGCTCGTCGTCGGCATCTGGATGCAGACGTCGTGGAACATCTGGAACTAAGGGGCTGACGCCATGCAA
>JAKFXJ010000321.1 GCA_021731425.1 Limnohabitans sp.
GAAGGCTTGTCGTTCATGGTGACGGCTCTCAAGTGGAGGCCATGGTCAGGTCCATGCGCACGGCGGGTTTGAAGTTCAAACGCCGCGCCAGCCATGAAGCTGGCCTCATGCTCAATGCGTCGTTGTAAGCACCAACGGCCACGTGGTACGGAATCATGGCGGCGGGCAAGGTTTGGCGCATGCGGTTGAGGGCGATTTCCAAATCGGGCCGGATGGCCTCGTGGGCTTGTTTTTGCAACACACGGATTTCACTGACCAGTTGCAGGTGCTGGCTGATCACCTGTTTTTGCACCACTTCGTCGAGCGGCTGCAAGCGGGCCTGCGTGAGGGCCTCGAGCATCTGTTCGCTGGCGGTTTGTACCGCCTGCAATTCTTGCGCCTCGGCCTCGCTGACCAGGCTTTGCCGCGCCGCCAAGCCCCCTTGCAAACGCACCAAAAGACGCAACCACACGGCGTCCACACTGCTCCACTGGCGCACCACTTCTGAGCGCAAACGCACCAGACGGTTGTGCGCACCCACCGACCAGAACAGGCACAAGGCCAGCACCACACCCACCAACAGAGCACCCATGATCCATTCCTCTCAGGGCCATCGCCCCATAAAAACAGCCCCTGACCACATGGCGGTACAGGGGCTGCATGGACTCACCGCGTTGGCGGTGAATGCACCGTTCAGGCGGCTTCGCCTGCGTCGGTGACGGTGTCTTCCGCCGTGTCACCGGCCATGTCCGCCGCCTCGGCGTCTGCAATGGCTTTGCGCTCGGCGTCGTCCATCGCGTCCTTGACTTTGCGAGCTTGGTGATAAGCCAAGCCCGTACCGGCAGGAATCAGGCGACCGACGATCACGTTTTCCTTCAGGCCACGCAGCTCGTCGCGCTTGCCCATGATGGCCGCTTCGGTCAACACGCGGGTCGTTTCCTGGAAGGAAGCGGCCGAGATGAACGAGTCGGTCGACAAAGAGGCCTTCGTGATACCCAGCAACAAGTTGCTGAAGGTCGCAGGGATCTTGCCATCGCGCTGCAAAGCGTCGTTGGTATTGAGCATTTCGGAACGCTCCACCTGCTCACCGGAGATGTAGTTGGAGTCACCGATGTTCTCGACCACCACGCGGCGCAACATCTGACGAACAATCACTTCGATGTGCTTGTCATTGATCTTCACGCCTTGCAAGCGGTAAACGTCCTGCACTTCGTCCACGATGTAGCGGGCCAGCTCTTCGATGCCCAACAAACGCAAGATGTCTTGTGGGTCGGCTGGGCCGTCCACAATGCTTTCGCCCTTGTTGACCACTTGGCCTTCGTGCACCAAGATGTTCTTCTCTTTGGGGATCAGCTCATCCCAGACCTTGCCTTCTGGATCGGTGATCTGCAAGCGGACCTTGCCTTTGGTTTCTTTACCGAACGACACGGTACCGGTGATCTCGGCCAGCATGCCCTTGTCTTTGGGTGTGCGGGCTTCGAACAGTTCGGCCACACGGGGCAAACCGCCGGTGATGTCTCGTGTCTTTTGACCTTCGACCGGGATACGGGCCAGCACCTCGCCTGGGCCCACGTCCATGCCGTCGCGCACCTGGATCAGCGAGCCGATCTGGAAGCCGATGGTCACCGAGTGGTCGGTGCCGGGGATCTTGACTTCTTTGCCAGCGGCATCGATCAGCTTGACCTGAGGACGGATGACCTTGGCAGCGCCACGGCGCTTGGGGTCAATGACCACCAGGGTCGACAAGCCGGTCACTTCGTCGAGCTGCTTGGCCACTGTCAGGCCTTCTTCGACGTTCTCGAACTTCACGGTACCCGCGTACTCGGTGATGATCGGACGGGTCAATGGGTCCCAGTTGGCCAAAATGGCGCCGGCCTTGATGGCCTGGTCGGCCTTGACCGACAAGATGGCACCGTAAGGCACTTTGTGACGCTCACGCTCACGGCCGTGTTCACTGATGACGATCTCGCCGGAGCGGGAAATCACCACCAACTCGCCTTTGCTGTTGGTCACATAACGCATGGTGGCGTTGAAACCAATGGCGCCGTTGGATTTGGCTTCCACGCTGGAGGCCACCGCCGCACGCGAAGCCGCACCACCGATGTGGAAGGTCCGCATGGTCAGCTGTGTGCCAGGCTCGCCAATCGACTGGGCAGCAATCACACCCACGGCTTCGCCGTTGTTGACCAGGCCGCCACGGCCCAGATCGCGGCCATAGCACTTGGCGCACAAGCCGAAACGTGTGGCGCAAGTCAGTGCTGTGCGCACTTTGACTTCGTCCACGCCCGCGGCTTCGAGTTCGTCGAGCATGTCTTCGTCGAGCAAGACGCCCGCTTCGGCCAGCACGGCACGGTTTTCAGGGTGCAAGACGTCTTCGACGACGGTACGGCCCAAGATGCGGTCGCGCAGCGATTCGATCACTTCACCACCTTCAACGATGGCGCGCATCAGCGAGCCATCAGAGGTGCCGCAATCGAGCTCGGTCACGACCAAGTCCTGGGTCACGTCCACCAAACGACGGGTCAGGTAACCCGAGTTGGCGGTCTTCAAAGCCGTGTCGGCCAGACCTTTACGTGCACCGTGTGTCGAGATGAAGTACTGCAACACGTTCAGACCTTCACGGAAGTTCGCCGTGATGGGAGTCTCAATGATGGAGCCGTCAGGCTTGGCCATCAGACCACGCATACCGGCCAGCTGGCGAATCTGCGCTGCTGAGCCGCGGGCACCGGAGTCGGCCATCATGTAAATCGAGTTGAACGATTCCTGATCGACTTCATTGCCATGGCGGTCAATGGTTTTCTCTTTGCGCAGCTGGTCCATCATCACCTTGGAGACGACGTCACCGGCTTTGCCCCAGATGTCCACGACCTTGTTGTAGCGCTCGCCAGCGGTCACCAGACCGGAGACGTATTGCTGCTCGATGTCTTTGACTTCTTTTTCAGCCGCTTCGATGATGGCGGGCTTCTCAGGCGGCACCAACATGTCGTCAATACCGATCGAGATACCGGCGCGTGTGGCCAAACGGAAGCCGTTTTGCAACAGTTTGTCGGCGAACACCACGGTCTCTTTCAAGCCGCACTTGCGGAAAGACGTGTTGATCAGCTTGGAAATCTCTTTCTTCTTCAGCGCCTTGTTCAGGTTGGAGAAAGGCAGGCCTTTAGGCAAGATTTCCGACAACAAGGCACGGCCCACAGTGGTTTCCACCATCGACACGGACGAGGTGAATTCACCGGTCGCTTTGTCTTTGGTCCACTCGGTCATGCGCACGTTGATCTTGGCGGTCAACTCAACAGCATTGGCGTCCAGGGCGCGCTGCACTTCACCGATGTCGGAGAAGATCAGGCCTTCGCCTTTGGCGTTGATGCGGTCGCGGGTCGCGTAATACAAGCCCAACACCACGTCTTGCGACGGAACAATCGATGGTTCGCCAGAAGCTGGGAACAAGATGTTGTTCGAAGCCAGCATCAAAGTGCGGGCTTCCATCTGCGCTTCGACCGACAAAGGCACGTGAACGGCCATCTGGTCACCGTCGAAGTCGGCGTTGAAGGCCGCGCAAACGAGGGGGTGCAACTGAATGGCTTTGCCTTCGATCAGCAATGGTTCGAACGCCTGGATGCCCAAACGGTGCAGCGTAGGCGCACGGTTCAGCATCACGGGGTGCTCTTTGATGACCTCTTCCAAGATGTCCCACACCACCGGTGTACCGGCTTCGACTTCCTTCTTGGCGGCCTTGATGGTGGTCGCGATGCCCATGGCTTCGAGACGCGCAAAGATGAAAGGCTTGAACAGCTCAATCGCCATCAACTTGGGCAAACCGCACTGGTGCAGTTTGAGTGTTGGGCCCACGGTGATGACGGAACGACCAGAGTAGTCGACGCGCTTGCCCAGCAAGTTTTGACGGAAACGACCGCTCTTGCCTTTGATCATGTCGGCCAAAGACTTCAGGGCACGCTTGTTGGCGCCGGTCATGGCCTTGCCGCGACGGCCGTTGTCCAGCAAGCTGTCCACGGCTTCTTGCAGCATTCGCTTTTCGTTGCGCGCAATGATCTCAGGCGCCTTCAATTCCAGCAAACGGCGCAGACGGCTGTTGCGGTTGATGACGCGGCGGTAAAGATCGTTCAGGTCGGAAGTCGCAAAGCGGCCGCCGTCCAGTGGCACCAAAGGACGCAGGTCCGGTGGCAACACGGGCAGCACTTCGAGCACCATCCACTCGGGCTTGATGCCCGACTTCTTGAAGGCTTCCAGCACTTTGAGGCGCTTGGAGTTCTTCTTGACCTTGAGTTCGGAACCGGTCAAGTCACCACGCAGGCGCTCGATTTCGCTTTCGATGTCGATGCCTTGCAGCAATTCCTTGATGCCTTCGGCGCCCATCTTGGCCACGAATTCATCGCCGTACTCTTTGACTTTGGCGTCGTAATCGTCCTCGGACATGATGCCGAACTTCTTGAGCGGTGTCATGCCAGGATCGGTCACGACATACGCTTCAAAGTACAACACACGTTCGATGTCACGCAGCGTCATGTCGAGCACCAGGCCCAAACGCGAAGGCAGCGACTTCAGGAACCAGATGTGGGCGCAAGGTGCGGCCAGGTCGATGTGACCCATGCGCTCGCGACGCACTTTGGTCTGTGTGACTTCAACGCCGCACTTCTCGCAGATGACACCGCGGTGCTTGAGGCGCTTGTACTTGCCGCACAGGCATTCGTAGTCTTTGATGGGGCCAAAGATCTTGGCGCAAAACAGACCATCGCGCTCGGGCTTGAAGGTGCGGTAGTTGATGGTTTCAGGCTTTTTCACTTCGCCAAAAGACCAGGAACGGATCTTCTCGGGCGATGCCAGGCCGATGCGGATGGCATCGAAGTGGTCATCGGGCGTGAACTGCTTGAACAGGTCGAGTAGTGATTTCATGGTTTGAATCCTTTGCCTGTGAATTAAGAACGCTCGAGCTCGATGTCAAGGCCCAGCGAACGGATTTCCTTGACCAGCACGTTGAACGATTCGGGCATGCCCGCTTCGATGGAGTGTTCGCCTTTGACGATGCTCTCGTACACCTTGGTACGACCTTGCACGTCGTCGGACTTCACGGTGAGCATCTCTTGCAGAACATAAGAAGCGCCATACGCTTCCAGCGCCCACACTTCCATCTCACCGAAACGCTGACCACCGAACTGCGCTTTACCACCCAGCGGCTGCTGTGTGACCAAGCTGTAAGGACCGGTCGAGCGGGCGTGCATCTTGTCGTCCACCAAGTGGTGTAGTTTCAAGAAGTGCATGTAGCCAATGGTAGTGGGGCGGTCAAAGGCTTCGCCTGTGCGACCGTCAAACAAATTGGCTTGTGTGCGTGTGGCTGTCAGACCCTTGGCTTTGGCCAAATCTTCTGGGTAGGCCAAGTGCAACATGGCACGGATTTCTTCTTCGGCTGCACCGTCGAACACGGGGGTGGCGAAGGGGAAGCCCTCTTTGAGGTTGCCCGCCATGTCCAGCACTTCGTCATCGCTCAGTTGCGACAAGTCTTCCTTGCGGCCCATGCTGTTGTAGAGCTGCTCGAACAGCTTGCGCAGCTCGGCAATCTTTTCCATGCGCTGGGTTTCGGCTTGCAGCATGTTGCCAATGCGTTGGCCAATGCCTTTGCCAGCCCAGCCCAAGTGGACTTCGAGCACCTGACCCACGTTCATGCGCGATGGCACGCCCAGCGGGTTGAGCACGATGTCGGCAGGGGTGCCATCGGCCATGAAAGGCATGTCTTCGACGGGCACGATCTTGGAGACCACACCCTTGTTACCGTGACGACCGGCCATCTTGTCACCAGGCTGCAAGCGGCGCTTGACGGCCAGGTAGACCTTGACCATTTTCAGCACGCCAGCAGGCAACTCGTCGCCTTGGGTGAGCTTCTTGCGCTTTTCTTCAAAGGACAAGTCGAAGCTATGGCGGGTTTGCTCCAGCGAGTTCTTGATGGACTCCAGTTGCATGGCCACGTCGTCCTCGGCAGGACGAATGTCGAACCAATGGAATTTGTCCACCGACTCCATATAGGCCTTGTCGAGCTTGGTGCCCTTGGCCAGCTTTTGCGGACCACCGTTGGCCATACGGCCCACGAGGAGTTTCTCGATACGGTCAAACGCGTCGGCCTCCACGATGCGCAGCTGGTCGTTCAGGTCCAGGCGGAAACGCTTGAGTTCGTCGTCGATGATTTGCTGGGCACGCTTGTCACGCACGATGCCTTCACGGGTGAAGACCTGCACGTCGATCACAGTGCCTTGAGAGCCCTGGTCCACGCGCAGCGAGGTGTCTTTCACATCGCTGGCTTTTTCGCCGAAGATGGCGCGCAGCAGTTTCTCTTCAGGCGTGAGGGTGGTCTCGCCTTTGGGGGTCACTTTGCCCACCAACACATCGCCGGGTTGCACTTCAGCGCCCACGTAGATGATGCCGGAGTCGTCCAGACGGCCCAGTTGCTGCTCGGACAGGTTGGGGATGTCGCGCGAAATTTCTTCGGCACCCAACTTGGTGTCACGGGCCATGACCACGAGTTCTTCGATGTGGATCGAGGTGTAACGGTCTTCGGCCACCACACGCTCAGAGATCAAGATCGAGTCTTCGAAGTTGTAGCCGTTCCAAGGCATGAAAGCGATCAGCATGTTCTGACCAATGGCGATCTCGCCCAGGTCGGTCGATGCGCCGTCGGCGATCACGTCACCCTTGGCCAGCTTGTCGCCACGCTTGACGATGGGGCGCTGGTGGATGTTGGTGTTCTGGTTGGAACGCTGGTACTTGATCAGGTTGTAGATGTCCACACCCACTTCACCGGCCAAAGCTTCGGCGTCGTTCACACGGATCACGATGCGGGTCGCGTCGACATAGTCCACGATACCGCCACGAGTGGCCGTGACCACAGTGCCCGAGTCGACCGCTGCAACGCGCTCGATGCCGGTACCGACCATGGGCTTTTCAGGACGCAGCACAGGCACGGCCTGACGCGACATGTTGGCACCCATCAAAGCACGGTTGGCGTCATCGTGCTCCAAGAATGGCACCAACGAAGCAGCCACTGACACGATCTGGGCAGGCGACACGTCCATGTACTGGATGCGCTCGGCGCCGCACAGAATGGATTCGCCTTTTTCACGGGCAGAGACCAAGTCACCGGTCAGCTTGCCGTCTTTGTCCAATGTGGCGTTGGCCTGGGCGATGACGTACTTGCCTTCTTCGATGGCCGACAGGTAGTCGATGTCCATCGTCACTTTGCCTTCGACCACTCGGCGGTAAGGGGTTTCGATGAAGCCGTACTCGTTCAGGCGGGCATACAAAGCCAGCGAGTTGATCAAACCAATGTTTGGACCTTCTGGCGTTTCAATCGGGCACACACGACCGTAGTGGGTCACGTGCACGTCGCGCACTTCGAAGCCTGCACGCTCGCGGGTCAAACCACCTGGGCCAAGAGCCGACACGCGGCGCTTGTGGGTGATCTCGGCCAGCGGGTTGGTCTGGTCCATGAACTGCGACAACTGCGAAGCACCAAAGAACTCTTTCAAAGCCGCAGAAATAGGCTTGGAGTTGATCAGGTCATGTGGCATGAGCGGCTCTTGCTCGGCCTGGCCCAAACGTTCTTTCACGGCTTTTTCGATACGCGCCAAACCTGTGCGGTACTGGTTCTCGGCCAATTCGCCCACGCAACGCACGCGGCGGTTGCCCAGGTGGTCGATGTCATCGACTTCGCCGTTGCCGTTGCGCAAGTCCACGAGAATCTTGACCACGGCCAAGATGTCTTCGTTGGTCAACACCATGGGACCTGTGGACTCGCCACGGCCCACGCGGGCGTTGAATTTCATGCGGCCCACACGCGACAGATCGTAAGTGTCGGGGTTGTAGAACAAGCGCTGGAACAGGGCTTGCACAGCATCTTCTGTTGGCGGCTCGCCAGGACGCATCATGCGGTAGATGGCCACGCGTGCAGCGAATTCATCAACGGTTTCGTCGATGCGCAGGGTTTGCGAAATGTACGCGCCCTGGTCGAGTTCGTTGGTATAGATGCAAGGCAAGTCTTGAATGCCTGAAGTGCGCAGCTTCTTCAGCAGGGCTTCGGTCAACTCTTCGTTGGCCTTGGCAATGATCTCGCCCGTGTCGGCTTCGACGATGCTGCGGGCCACCACGCGGCCAATCAGGAAGTCTTCGGGCACGCTGATGTGCGTGGTACCGGACTGCTCCAACTCGCGGGTGTGGCGCACGGTGATGCGCTTGTCTTTGGCCACCACCACTTTGCCGGACTTGTCGGTGATGTCAAAACGCGCCACTTCGCCGCGCAGACGTTCGGCCACAAATTCCATTTGTGCACCGCTGTCCATCAGGCGGAAATTGTCGTTGACGAAGAAGTTTGCCAGGATCGATTCTGGGTTCAAGCCAATGGCCTTGAGCAGAATGGAAACAGGCATCTTGCGACGACGGTCAACGCGGAAGTACAGGATATCTTTGGGGTCGAATTCGAAGTCGAGCCAAGAACCGCGGTAAGGGATGATGCGGGCCGAGAACAGCAGCTTGCCCGAGCTGTGGGTTTTGCCCTTGTCGTGTTCAAAGAACACACCAGGAGAGCGGTGCAACTGAGACACGATCACGCGCTCGGTGCCGTTGATGATGAAGGAGCCCTTGTCGGTCATCAAGGGCACTTCGCCCATGTAGACCTCTTGCTCTTTGACTTCTTTGACCACTTTGTTTTGCGAGGTCGAAGAATCACGGTCGTAAATGATGAGCTGCACGCGCGCACGCACGGCCGACGAGAAGGTCAGACCACGTGTTTGGCACTCGCGCACGTCAAACGCTGGTTTGGCCAGGTTGTACTCGACGAATTTCATCTCCACAAAACCGTTGTGGGAGACGATGGGAAAGGCCGACTCGAAAGCGGCCTGCAAGCCTTCGTGTGTGCGTTTGGATGAGACAACACCTGCTTGCAAGAAGGACGTGTAAGCGTCTTTTTGCATTTGCAGCAGGTAAGGAACTTCGAGCACGCTTTCGCGGCTTCCGAAACTTTTGCGGATTCGCTTGCGTTCGGTGTATGAATAGGCCATGAGATCTCCGGGCTTGATCTTTCAGAACTGTGTGTTGAGCGAGCTGTTGCACTCTCTCAACGGTCTTGGCGGCTGGCCTCTACCAGCGTTGGCGGACGATTGCGCATTGCACGCAACCCGTACCAAGGGTCTTCTGCAGTCGGGTCAGAAAACACTGGAAAGAAGACTGAACGGAGTCTGCTTTTCGGTGCGCTCTTCAAGCACCAAAGGCTGGAGGCCCTTTCGGACACTCCAGCCTTGGAACAAAACCGAATTACTTGAGTTCGGCCTTGGCGCCAGCTTCTTCCAGCTTCTTCTTAGCGGCTTCAGCGTCAGCCTTGGGCAGGCCTTCTTTGACCGCCTTAGGAGCGCCGTCCACCAAGTCTTTGGCTTCTTTCAAGCCCAGACCAGTGATTTCGCGCACAGCTTTAATCACGGACACTTTGTTAGCGCCAGCTTCGAGCAACATGACGTTGAAGTCAGTCTTCTCTTCAGCAGCAGCAGCGGCACCGCCACCAGCAGCAGCAGGAGCGGCCATAGCGGCAGCGCTCACACCAAACTTCTCTTCGATGGCTTTCACCAGGTCGTTGAGTTCCATGACCGTCATGCTGTCCAGCGCGGTCAAAAATGCGTCTTTATCGAATGCCATTTTTATTTCCTAACAATTGGTTAAAACACGAACGCTGGCCTTAAGCGGCAACAGCTTCGCCTTCGCCTTTTTTGGCCGCCAGAGCACCCAACACCACAGCGGTGCGGGACATTGGCGACATCAGCAAGCCACACAACTGAGCCAACAAAACTTCTTTCGAAGGGATGCTTGCCAATTGCTTCACGCCGTTGACGTCCAAAGCTTTGCCTGCAAATGCACCTGCGCGAATGACCAATTTGTCGTTGGTTTTCGCGAAGTCGGCCACCACTTTCGCGGCGGCCACTGCATCTTCAGAGAAGCCATAGATCAGCGGGCCGGTCATCTGGTCAGCGACAACTTCAAACTGCGTACCGGTCACAGCACGGCGGGCCAGGGTGTTTTTCAACACGCTCAGCGAAACGCCCAGGCTGCGAGCTTTGACGCGCAGGTTTGTCATGTCAGCGACCGTGATGCCACGGTATTCCGCCATCACCAGCGTTTGAGCTTTAGCGGCGAGGTCGGTCACTTCGGAAATGACCGCTTCTTTCTCACTGCGATTCAGACTCAAGGTCTACTCCTTTATATGTGTTGTCCAGGTTGCCCCTTGAACACGCCTATTTGCAGCGACCAACTGTTCAGGATCTTCATCCATCTGCAGCGGGATCGCCATCTGCGTTGGCCCAAAACTTCAAGAAGACTTGAGGTTTTGTTGATTAAGCACACGGGGTGTGCACCAACGGTCTTGGATGGCCCGCCGATCTTTTGCAAGATCAACGACCCACCACATTGAGGGACTCGGATGAGCCCCTCAAATCTTTGCCATCACGCCGAGATGGATTGTGTGTCGACGCGAACGCCCACACCCATGGTCGACGAGACCGCCACTTTGCGCAGGTACACGCCTTTGCTGGTCGCGGGCTTGGCTTTCACCAAAGCTTCCACCAGCGCAGCCAAGTTGCCTTGCAACTTGTCGGTATCGAACGAACGACGGCCGATGGTGCCATGCACAATACCGGCTTTGTCCACACGGAACTGCACTTGACCGGCCTTGGCGTTTTTCACGGCGGTGGCCACGTCAGGGGTCACGGTGCCGACTTTGGGGTTAGGCATCAGGCCACGTGGGCCCAAGATTTGACCCAGAGTACCGACCACGCGCATGGCGTCAGGGGCAGCAATCACCACGTCGAAAGGCATGTCGCCAGCTTTCACGCGGGCAGCCAAGTCATCCATGCCCACCACGTCTGCACCAGCAGCACGGGCTTCGTCAGCCTTGGCGCCTTGTGCGAACACGGCCACACGGGCGGTCTTGCCGGTGCCATTGGGCAACACGACAGCGCCACGAACCACTTGGTCGGACTTCTTGGCATCGATGCCGAGTTGGACGGCCACGTCGATGGACTCGTCAAATTTGGCGGTCGCGCACTCTTTGACGATGGTCAAAGCGTCAGAAAGTGCGTACAGCTTCAGGCTGTCGACTTTGCCAGCCAGGGCTTTTTGTTTTTTGGTGAGCTTGGACATTTACACGCCCTCCACATTCACGCCCATGGAACGGGCAGTACCGGCGATGGTGCGAACGGCTGCGTCCAGGTCGGCAGCAGTCAGATCTTTCATTTTGGTCTTGGCGATTTCTTCCAGCTGAGCGCGGGTGATCTTACCGACCTTTTCCAGACCTGGCTTGGTCGAAGCCTTGTCAATCTTGATGGACTTCTTGATCAAGGTCGCTGCAGGTGGCGTCTTGATGATGAAGGTGAAGGATTTGTCTGCAAACGCTGTGATGACCACAGGCAATGGCAGGCCCGGCTCAACGCCTTGGGTCTGGGCGTTGAACGCCTTGCAGAATTCCATGATGTTCAAACCACGTTGGCCCAGTGCAGGACCAATGGGTGGTGATGGGTTGGCTTTACCAGCTGGCACTTGCAGCTTGATGAAGCCGACGATTTTTTTCGCCATGCTTTACTCCTTGCGGGTTTTAACGCTTTGGACCCAAAGGTCCTCGGCTCCCCGGGGTTAACGACTCAAGATCAAAAACAGGTGCCGAGTCGGGAAGCACCAGTTCGGTAAACTTACAAAATCAGGTCTTTTCGACTTGACTGAACTCCAACTCAACCGGTGTGGCGCGGCCGAAAATGGTCACCGACACTCGCATCTTGTTGCGCTCATAGTTGACTTCTTCCACCGTGCCATTGAAGTCCGTGAACGGGCCTTCCTTGACGCGGATGTATTCACCGACTTCGAACTCCACCTTGTGACGGGGTTTGTCGGTGCCTTCTTGCATCTGGTTGACGATTTTGGCCACATCCGCTTCGGAGATGGGGGCTGGGCGGTTCTTGGCGCCACCCACAAAACCGGTCACCTTGTTGGTGTGTTTGACCAAGTGCCAAGTTTCGTCATCCATCACCATTTCGACCAGCACATAGCCGGGGAAGAACTTTCGCTCAGTGGTGCGCTTTTGGCCGTTCTTGATTTCCACCACTTCTTCGGTGGGGACCAGGATGCGACCAAACTTGGATTCCATGCCCGACCGCGTGATGCGCTCAATGATGTTGCGCTCGACCGCTTTTTCCATGCCGGAATAGGCATGCACCACGTACCATTTCAGGTCCGGGTTGGTCGAAGAGCCCGCCATCGGCGCGTTGACTACAACATCGTTCATTATTTTTTCCACCCGAGAATCAGATCGTAAAAAACCCATTCCAGAGTTTTGTCGGTGAGCCACAAAAACAGGGCCATCACCACCACAAAAGCGAATACGTACAAAGTGATTTGCAAGGCTTCTTTGCGCTCTGGCCACACCACTTTTTTGGTTTCGCGCACAGCATCGCGTCCAAAGGCCACCAATTGTCGGCCTGTCTCGGCTGTGAAAAACACCACAACCGCAGCCACGAGGCCAACCAACAAGCCACCCCACTGCGCCCAGACACCTTGCGCAGACAACATGTAGTAAGCCACCAAGCCAGCAATGACCAGCGCAGCCACCAGGGCAAGACGCATTTTGTCGCCAGCGGGACTGACTGTTTGAACTTCGGATGTTGCCATACGGCTGAAAACCTTTGTTGAGCCTTGTTTTCAAAAGGCTCTGATCAGACAAGGAAGCCCGCTAGAGTCTAGCGGGCTTGAAAATCCACCTTTTCAGGTGGCAGGGGCAGTAGGAATCGAACCTACAACCTTCGGTTTTGGAGACCGACGCTCTGCCAATTGAGCTATACCCCTACTTGAACCTCTTTAAGCGATGATTTTGGCAACCACGCCAGCGCCAACGGTACGGCCGCCTTCGCGGATGGCAAAGCGCAAGCCTTCTTCCATCGCAATGGGGTTGATCAACTTCACAGTGATCGACACGTTGTCACCTGGCATCACCATCTCTTTGCCTTCTGGCAATTCGATCGCGCCGGTCACGTCAGTCGTACGGA
>JAKFXJ010000130.1 GCA_021731425.1 Limnohabitans sp.
TCCCTGACGAGTACCACCGCAAGGTCGACGAAAAACGTGGTTACCCCGAAGAGTTTGTCGACGCCCTCACCAAGGCGGGCTGGATGGCCGCGCTGATCCCACAGGAATACGGCGGCTCGGGCCTGTCCATGGCCGAGGCCTCGGTCATCATGGAAGAGATCAACCGCTCGGGCGGCAACTCGGGCGCCTGCCACGGCCAGATGTACGTGATGAACTCGATTGTGCGCAGCGGCTCTGAGGCGCAGAAAAATTTGCTCCTGCCCAAGATCGCCACAGGCGAGTTGCGCATTCAGTCCATGGGCGTGACCGAGCCCACCACGGGCAGCGACACGACCAAGCTCAAAACCACCGCCGTCAAAAAAGACGGCCGCTGGGTCATCAACGGCCAGAAGGTCTGGATCTCGCGCATCCAGCACAGCGACCTGATGATCTTGTTGGCCCGCACCACGCCCGCCGACCAAGTCACCAAGCGGTCTGAGGGCCTGTCGTGTTTCCTGATTGACTTGAAGCAAGCGATCGGCAACGGCCTCACGGTGCGGCCCATCTTGAACATGGTCAACCACGAGACCAACGAGCTGTTTTTTGACAACCTCGAGATCCCCGAAGACGCGCTCTTGGGTGAAGAGGGCAAGGGCTTCAAGACCTTGCTCGACGGCCTGAACGCCGAGCGCGTGCTGATCGCGGCCGAGTGCATTGGCGACGGCTACTGGTTCATCGACCGCGCCACCAAA
This sequence comes from Limnohabitans sp., assembly GCA_021731425.1. Lineage (GTDB taxonomy): Bacteria > Pseudomonadota > Gammaproteobacteria > Burkholderiales > Burkholderiaceae_C > Limnohabitans_A. Next base: position 732 of record JAKFXJ010000130.1, read on the forward strand.
TACGCCAAAGACCGCGTGGTGTTTGGCCGCCCCATTGGCCAAAACCAGGGTGTTCAGTTCCCGATTGCCGACGCCTTCATTGAGCTGGAAGCCGCCAATCTGATGCGCTGGAAGGCCTGCGAAAAAATCGACGCGATGCAAAACGCCGGGGCCGAAGCCAACATGGCCAAATACCTCGCGGCCAAGGCCAGCTGGGAAGCGGCCAACGTCTGCCTGCAAACGCACGGCGGTTTTGGCTTTGCGTGCGAATACGACATCGAGCGCAAGTTCCGCGAGACCCGCCTGTACCAGGTGGCCCCGGTCTCGACCAACATGATCTTCAGCTACGTGGCCGAGCACATCCTCGGGCTGCCCCGTTCGTTCTGACATCCGTTCTGACATGACATCGCCAAGACCTCTGGACGGCATCACCGTCGTCTCTCTCGAACACGCGATTGCCGCGCCTTTTTGCACGCGCCAACTGGCCGACTTGGGCGCACGCGTCATCAAGATTGAACGCCCCGGCGCGGGTGATTTTGCGCGGGCCTACGACACGCGGGTGCGCGGCCAGTCCTCGCACTTTGTGTGGACCAACCGCTCCAAAGAGAGCCTCACGCTCGACCTCAAAAACCCCGACGCCATGGCCGTGCTGAACAGCTTGCTGCAAAGCGCCGATGTGCTGGTGCAAAACCTGGCCCCTGGTGCTGCCGCGCGCATGGGCCTGTCGTTTGAGGCGCTCAGCCCCACACACCCCAAGCTCATTGTTTGCGACATCTCGGGCTACGGCGAAGACGGCCCCTACCGCGATAAAAAAGCCTATGACCTCTTGATCCAGAGCGAAGCGGGCATGTTGTCGATCACCGGCACGCCCGAGGACCCGTCCAAAACCGGCAACTCGATCGCTGACATCGCGGCCGGCATGTACGCCTACACCAACATCCTGTCGGCCCTGCTCTTGCGCGGCAAAACCGGCCAGGGCAGCCACATCGACGTGTCCATGCTCGAAGCGTTGGCCGAGTGGATGGGCTACCCGCTGTATTACGCACACGACGGCGCCACCCCACCGCCGCGCAGCGCGGCCTCGCACGCCAGCATCTACCCCTATGGCCCGTTTGCAGCGGGCGATGGTGGCACTGTGATGCTGGGCCTGCAAAACGAGCGCGAGTGGAAAGTCTTTTGCGACGTGGTGTTGGGCGACGCTGCACTGGCCAACGATCCGCGCTTTTGCACCAACGCCTTGCGCAGCGAGAACCGTGCGCAGCTCAAGCAACTCATCGTGGGCATGTTCGCCCGCATGAGCACAAGCGACGTCGAGGCGCGGCTGGACCAAGCGCAAATTGCCAACGCCCGCATGAACGACATGGCAGGTGTTTGGGCGCACCCGCAACTCAAGGCGCGCGAGCGCTGGCATAACGTGGGCTCACCTGCGGGCGACATCCCCGCCCTGTTGCCGCCCGGGCGCAACAACCGTTACGACTACCGCATGGACGCCGTGCCTGCCGTGGGCGAGCACACCGAGGCCATTCTGCGCGAGCTGGGCCTGGAAGATGCAGCGGTGCACGCCCTGCGCACGAACAAAGCTATTTGACCCTGCCACCCCAAACCAAGGACAACGAGACCGCCATGGCACACAGCACGTTATCCAACACCGCCCAGCTCGCCGCCTTTGCCGCAGGCTTGCGCTTCGAAGACATTCCCGAGCCGGTGGTCCGCAAGATCGAAGACCTGCTGGTCGACTGGTTTGGCTCGGCCGTGGCCGGGCATGGCTCGCGTCCCGTGGAGAGCATCACCCGCTTTGCGCAGGCCATGGGTCCGGCCCAAGGGCCTTCTGAAGTCATCATCAACCGCGCCCGCACCACGCCGTATTTGGCCGCCATGGCGAACGCGGCGGCCTCGCATGTGGCCGAGCAAGACGACGTGCACAACGGCTCGGTGTTCCACCCGGCCACGGTGGTGTTTTCGCCTGCGGTGGCGGTGGCACAGGCACTGGGCGCGAGTGGCCAGCAGCTGCTGGCCGCATCGGTGGTCGGTTACGAAGTGGGCATCCGTGTGGGTGAATTTTTGGGCCGCTCGCACTACCGCGTGTTCCACACCACCGGCACGGCAGGCACGCTGGCCGCAGCAGCGGCCGTGGGCCATTTGCTGGGCCTGAACGCGCAGCAAATGCAGCACGCGCTGGGCTCGGCGGGCACACAGTCGGCGGGCCTGTGGGAGTTCTTGCGCACCGCCGCCGACAGCAAACAGCTGCACACCGCACACGCTGCTGGGGCGGGCTTGATGTCGGCTTATTTGGCCAAAGATGGTTTCACGGGCGCAGCAGAAATTCTGGAAGGCCCACAAGGCATGGCCGTGGGCATGTCGACAGATGCCGACCCCAGCAGTTTGGTGGATGGCCTGGGCACACGCTGGGCCACGGCCGAGACCTCGTTCAAGTACCACGCCAGCTGCCGCCACACGCACCCGGCGGCCGATGCGCTGCTGCACGTCATGCAGACGAATGGCTTGAAGCTGGATGATCTGGCCCAAGTGGTGACACATGTGCACCAAGGTGCCATCGACGTGCTCGGCCCGGTGGTGCGGCCCGTCACGGTGCACCAAAGCAAGTTCTCGATGGGCACGGTGCTGGCGCTGGTGGCGCAACATGGACACGCGGGCCTGACCGAATTCGACCGCGACTTTTTGAGTCAAGTCACCCAGGCCCTGCGCGACAAAGTCAGCATGGTGCTGGACGCCGAAGTGGACGGCGCTTACCCCAAACGCTGGATCGGCAAAGTCACGGTGACCACCACCGATGGCCGCGTGCTCCACGGCCGTGTGGACGAACCCAAGGGCGACCCTGGCAACACCTTGTCGCGCCAAGAGATCACCGACAAAGCCCTGCGCCTGGCGGCCTTCAGCGGCGGTGCCACGCCCGAAGCCATGCGCCAGAGTGTGGACGCGCTGTGGCAAGTGGCCAGCTGGCCCACGGTGGGCCCGCTGCTGCCATGAGCGTGACGCCAGGGCCTTCTCGTCTGGCGCAGGCGCGCAGCTTTTTGTTTGTGCCCGGCCACCGCCCCGAGCGCTTTGCCAAGGCATTGGCCAGTGGTGCCGACGCGGTCATCATCGACCTCGAAGATGCGGTGCCGCTGGACGCTAAAGGTACGGCCCGCACTGCCCTGCTGGATGCTTGGAAGGACTTTGACCCGGCCGAACGCGCACGCCTTTTGGTGCGCGTGAACCCGGCAGGCACCCCCTGGCACGAGGCCGACCTGGCTGCCGTGGCCAGCCTGACGGGTCTGGGCGCGCTCATGCTGCCCAAGGCCGAAAACCCGCAGCAGGTCGAGCAGGCTTTTCGCACCAGCAGCAAACGCGTTTTGCCCTTGATCGAAAGTGCCGAGGGCGTGGGGCAGATGGACGCCATCGCCCGCGCAGCAGGCACCTTGCGCCTGGGCCTGGGCCACATCGATTTACAGGCCGATTTGGGGCTCCGCTGCGGACCTGACGAAGCCGAGTTGGCTCCAGTGCGGCTGGCGATGGTGGTGGCCTCGCGCCGAGCAGGTTTGCCCGCCCCGGTGGATGGTGTGACCATCGCCACGCAAGACGCCGAGGCTCTGGCCGCAGACGCCCAGCGCAGCCGACGCTTCGGCTTTGGGGCCAAGCTGTGCATTCATCCCGCACAAGTGGCGGGTGTGCACCAGGCCTTGGCCCCGACCGCTGCCGAGTGCGACTGGGCTCGCCGCGTGCTGGCCGCCGAAGTGGCAGCAGGCGGCGGCGCGTTCAGTGTGGACGGCAAAATGGTCGACCCGCCTGTGCTGCTGCTGGCGCGCAGTTTGCTGCGCGAGCGCTGAGCCCGTCGGGGGCCGCCCCCGCTGGCACAATCCCCCCATGTCTGTTCATTTCGATCTGGTGGATTTGCGCCTCATGGTGCGGGTGGCCGAAGCCAACAGCCTCACCAAAGGGGCCGAGGCTTCGTTCATCTCGCTGCCTGCGGCCAGCACGCGCATCAAGAACCTCGAAGAAAGCATCGGCGCCAAACTGCTCAACCGCCACAGCCAGGGCGTGACCCTCACGCCGCCGGGCCAGGCCTTTGTGCATCGGGCGCGGCTGGTGCTGGGCCAGATCGAACACCTGCGCGGCGACCTGCAGGAATACGCCAGTGGCATCAAAGGCCACCTGCGCGTGTACGCCAACACCACAGCCTTGGGTGAGTTCTTACCCGAGGTGCTCAAGCGTTACCTGGCCACGCACCCCGATGTGAACATCGACCTGCAAGAAAAACTGTCGAACGAAATCGTACGCGCTGTGATGGACGGCAAGACCGACATCGGCATCGTGGCCGGGTCTGTGCGCACCGAAAACTTGCAAACCTTGCCTTACCGGTCGGACAGTTTGGTGCTGGTGGTGCCCGACGGCCACCCCGTGGCCGACTTGCCCAGCATGCCGCTCATTGACGCGCTGGAGTTTGACCATGTGGGCCTGCACGAAGCGAGTGCCTTGCACGCCTTCCTCAACCGCGAGTGCGAGCAGCTGAACAAGCCGCTCAAGGTGCGCATCCAGGTCAGCAGCTTCGAGTCGGCCTGCCGCATGATCGAAGCCGGTGTGGGCGTGGGCGTGCTGCCCGAATCGGCCGCCCGCCGCCACGCCCGCAGCATGGCCATCCGCCTGGTGCCTCTGTCTGACGCCTGGGCCATCCGCTCCATGCAGATTTGTGTGCGCAACATCGACGAGCTGCCGGGCTTTGCGCGGGACTTGATTGATCTGTTGTCAGAGGATGCGCGGTTGGCTCAATCCTTAGCCACCCCGTGAATGGCTGGCCACATATTGGCGCAGCACGCTGTCCATGAGCGATTGCCAGCCGTCGCCCGTGGACTTGAAATAGGCCAGCACCTCGGGGCTGTAGCGCACCGAAACCAGTTGTTTTTTGTTCTCGGATTTAGGGCGGCCGCGCAAGTTCTTGAGTGGCACCATCGCCTTCAATTGCGTGGGCGTGAGTGGCTGAGCATCAGGATCGCTCCGGGCTGCGGCGATGATGGCCTTGTCCTCTTGCACGCTCGGCATTCGCACGGTTGGGCGCTTAGAAATTGTCGACATAGTGCTTTACCTCGCGTCGATTGGCACGGCGAAGGCTGATGATTCTTCGCGCTTGTGTTCGGTCAACAAATGCCACGCAGTAAAGGATTTCGGTCTTTGGAGCGAGAGCGATCATGCGCATTTCGTTGTACTCAAACCGATCATCAACCCACACCAACGCGGACTCCCAGTCGAGTTCAACGGCTACGCCCAGTGACAGACCATGTTTGATCTGGTTGGAAGCGTCTTTGGCCGGGTCGAACTCGATCTGCATTGTATTTGTGTAGCTACTGAAAATCAATGCTTCAGCGTAAAAACCCCAAACTGAACACCTGCGGGCGCAGTTTCTGGGTTAGCGCTTCGTAGGCCACCTCAAAAGGTTTGAAGTTGACGGGGGCGGTGTCGCCGCTTTTGTTGCGCTCGGCCTGGGCGTTGCGGATTTGGTACCAGCCCACATCGGGGCGGTTGAGTTTGTACTGGTCACGGACGGTGATGTCGCCCGATTGGATCGCCGCTTTGACGGTGCTGATGAACTCGTCTTCGTGCGTCTTGATCCTGAATGACACGAAATAGGTGCCGATGTAGGCTGAGATTTCGTCCAGCGCTTCTTGTGGGAACTGGCTGGCGGACTTTCCCCATTTGACGGTTTTCTTGGCTAGAAAAGGCAACACGTCGGCGCTTTTCATGATGGCCGCTTTTTCGGTGTCGATCACCGCCAAAAAGGGCGGAACATGCTCGCCTTTGTTCAGCGCCACCTGCACGTAATGCAGCAGCTGCGTGAACATGGCGTAACTGGAGTGGCGGGCCGTGTCTTTGGCCTCAAACCAGATCTCGCGGGATTGGATGTCGATCAGGCCCTTGGTGTAGCCCTTGAGGCCCAGGGCCTTGATGTACGCGTCCTTGACGTCTTCTTCGCTCTTGGCGGCTTGCAGCTGGGTGTAAAGGCTCACGACTGACAATGATGATTAAAAAATCAACATTGTCTTTTATTTAGATTATTAAGTACTCTTAATTTGTAACTCGTCGTATGCCTGGCAAAGGTGATATTGGCCTTGTCGCACTTGATCAGCGCGGTCATTCCGATGGGTTTGGCGAAACCGGGCAGCGTGGTGACTTTGCGGCCAGCACCGTCAGCAGCTTGATTCAGGGTTCAGCGACAATCAGCGCTCAGCCGAACAAAGCCATGCACACCAAGAACTCTTCCCTCCTTTCCGTCCTCCTCGCCGTCGCCGCTGGCGTTCTGCTGCCCAGCTCCGCAACTTTCGCGGCCAAACAAGCCGAAGGCAAAAACACGGCGAGCAAGGCCGCTAACGCCAAGAAGGCTGTTACCAGCAAAAAAGCGGTGCCCAACAAAAAAGCTGCACCCAGCAAAAAAGCGGCGCTCGCCGCCAACGCATTAACGCCTTTGGCGGCCCAAGTCGCGTTGGCCGACAACGCGCCTGCCCTGCCTGCCAAAGCGTGGTTGCTGATGGATTACGACTCCGGCCAAGTTTTGGCTTCGGCCAACGCCGACGAGGCCTTGCCGCCCGCCTCGCTCACCAAAATGATGACCAGCTACATCGTTGAGCAGGCACTACGCACCGGCAAACTCAAGCCCACTGACCTGGTCACAGTGAGCGAAAACGCGTGGTGCCGAGGCACCAGCGCCGAGTCGTGCATGTATTTGCCGCTCAACAGCCAGGCCACCGTGATCGACCTGCTGCGCGGCATCATCGTGCAGTCGGGCAATGACGCGTCCAAGGCGATTGCCGAGCACATGGCGGGCTCCGAAGCGGGCTTTGCCAAGCTGATGAACGCCGAAGCCCAACGCTTGGGCATGACCCAGACGAACTTCGTCAACCCCACCGGCTTGCCCGATCCGGCGCACAAAGCGTCCGCAAAAGATCTGGCCATCCTGGCCCGCGCCATCATCCGCGATGGCAGCGAGTACTACCCGATCTATGCCGAGCGCGAGTTCAAGTACAACGGCATCAAGCAAGGCAACCGAAACGCCTTGCTTTACACCGATCCCAGCGTGGACGGCCTGAAAACCGGCCACACCTCGGAGGCCGGTTATTGTCTGGTCACATCCGCCAAGCGCAACGAGATGCGCCTGATTTCGGTCATCCTCAACACCCACAGCGCGCAGGCGCGTGCCGACCAGACACGTGAGCTGCTCGGTTGGGGCTACAGCCAGTTCGAAAAAGTCACACCCATTCAACCCAATGCGGTGGTCGCCAACGCCAAGGTCAGCTTTGGCAAGACCGATGCGGTAGCCGCTGTGCTGGGTGCGCAGTGGACGCTGACCATGCCGCGCGGCCAGTCAGTGCAGACCCAGTTCGAACTCAAGCCGGGCCTGGAAGCGCCCATCGCCAAAGGCGCCGTGATCGGCAAAGTGGTCGCCACAGCGAACGTCAAGCCGGTGGGTGAAACCTTGCTGGTGGCGCAGGCCGAAGTGGAACGCTCTGGCTGGCTGCTGCTGGCGTGGCAGAAAGTGACGCACTTGTTTGGCAAGTGAGCGTTGACCTTTTGATTTGTCCCTGATCAGTGCTTCGCTGGCGAGCACTTGCAGGGAGTTATCAAGCGTTGACGTTCACCACCACCCTCCCACGCACCTGCCCCGCCAGGATCTCGGCGCCCAAGCCGATGGCGTCGGCCAGACCCACTTCGCGTGTCATGCGTTCCAGCTGGGCAGTGTCCAGGTCTTGCGCCAAACGTGCCCAAGCCGCTTCGCGCACGGCACGCGGGGCCATCACGCTGTCGATGCCCGCCAAGGTCACGCCGCGCAAAATGAAGGGCGCCACGCTCGATGGAAAGTCCATGCCTTGGGCAAGACCGCAGGCCGTGACCACGCCGCCGTATTTGGTGCTGGCGCAGGCGTTGGCAAGGGTGTGGCTGCCCACGGTGTCGACCACGCCCGCCCAGCGTTCTTTGGCCAGCGGTTTGCCGGGGGCCGACAGTTCGGCCCGGTCCATCACGTCGGCCGCGCCCAGCTGGCGCAGGTAGTCGGCCTCTTGCATGCGGCCTGTGCTGGCCACCACGCGGTAACCCAGTTTGGCCAGCAGCGCAATGGCCACGCTGCCCACGCCGCCGCCCGCGCCCGTGACCAAAATGTCGCCACTGCCTGGCGTGACGCCGTGCTTTTGCAGCGCCATCACACACAGCATGGCGGTGTAACCGGCGGTGCCAATCGCCATGGCCTGGCGCGGGGTGAAGGTAGCGGGCAGTTTGACCAACCAGTCGCCTTTGAGCCGCGCCTTTTGCGCCAAGCCGCCACTGTGGCTTTCGCCCACGCCCCAGCCGTTCAGCACCACTTGGTCACCCGCTTTGAACAGCGGGTGCTGGCTCTCGGTCACGGTGCCCGACAGGTCAATGCCGGGCGTGAGTGGAAATTTGCGCACCACGGGCGATTTGCCGGTGATGGCCAGGCCGTCTTTGTAGTTGAGGGTGGAGTAGTCCACCTGCACTGTCACATCGCCTTCGGGCAAGGCGCTGTCATCGAGCGTTTGCAAGGTGCAGCGGTAACCGGCGTCGTCTTTGTGGATTTGCAGGGCTTGGTAGGTCATGGGTTTCTTTCAAAAAGCGAAAACGTTCAAGGGTTTTAGCGGGCGTTCATTTGCGGTTGACCAGCACAATGCCCACGGCCACCAAGGCCAGAGACAGCACCAAGGTCAGTGTCACGGCTTCGCCCAGCCAGAGCAGGCCAAACAAAAGGGCGAACAGCGGTGTCAAAAAAACAAAGGCCGAAATCTTGGTGGCCGGGTAGTGGCCGAGCATCCACATCCAGGCCAGGTAGCTGGCGAAGGCGCCGACCACGGTTTGCACCGCGACCGATCCGATGGCAAAGCTACTCCAGCTGCCGCCCCAAGGCTCGCCCATGCCGTGTGAGACCCCGATCAACACGGCGGTGCTGACGGCCAGTTGGTAAAAAAGCAGCTTTTCAGCCGAGATGCGCGTCAGGTTGCAAGCGCGGATGGCCACGGTGGTTAGGCCCCACAAAGCGCCTGCGGCCAGGCCCATCAGGTCGCCCGTGGCGCCGCCGCCGCCAAAGCCTTCACGCAGGGCAAACACCACGGCCGCAAAAGCGCAGGCCATGCCCACCCACTGCAAGGGTTTCAGGCGTTCGGTGCGGATGAACAAAGGCAGCAAGGCCGCCACCCAAAAAGGCGAGGTGTACAAAAAGACGGTGAGCCGCGAGGCGGTGGTGTGCTGCAGCCCGATGTAGATGAAGGCAAATTCGGCGGCAAACAAGCAGCCCACCAGCAATCCGGCCCACAAGCTGCCGTCGCGCTCAAACAGATTGACGCCCCGCCACTGGCACCACAACCACAGCAGCAGCGTGGCCCCCAAGCCCCGCACGGCCGAGACAAAAACCGGCGGCAACTCGGCCACGGTGGCTTTGACCAGCACCTGTTGAAACCCCCAAAACATGCAGCACACCAGCAAGGTGCCTACTGCCAAGGCGTCCAGGTTGTCTTTGCGGGGGCGGGTCGATGCGCTCATGCTGTCCATTGTGCCGTCCCCAGCCCGGGCGGCCTGTCACCCCCGATGCGCCCGGTTAACATGCCAAATCACTCTGCCCAATACCCCACGCGCCATGCCCATCACCCCCCGCCTCAGCCCGAATTGGTCACGACGCGATTGGCACCGCGCAGCGCTGGCTGCCGCATTGGCGCCGTGGGTCACACCCGGTGTGCAGGCGCAAAGCGCAGCACCGCGCTGGCGGGTCAACCCTTTCATCCTGGGTGTGGCAAGTGGCCAGCCGCAGCCGAGCAGTGTGGTGCTGTGGACGCGATTGCGGATCGATGAGGCCGATGCCGCCCACCAGGCATCGGGCGCCCCTGTGGTGTGTGAGCTGTTTGCCGACGAGGCCTTGCGCCAACCCCTGCGTCAGTGGCGCCTGAACACCGACGCCCGCCGGGGCCATAGCTTGCATGTGTTGGCCGACGGCCTGCAGCCGGGGCGGCATTACTGGTACCGCTTCAGCTCCGGCAGTGCCGTGAGCCCGGTAGGCCGCACCCGCACCAGCCCGGCTTTGAACGAGGCTGTGCGCCGTCTGCGTCTGGGCCTGGCGTCTTGCCAACATTACGAGCAAGGCCACTTTTCTGCGCACCGCGACATGGCCGCGCAAGACCTGGATTTGGTGCTGTTTGTGGGTGACTACATCTACGAAAGCAGCAACAAACGATACAAAATCCGCGCCCACGAAAGCGGCATGCCCACCACGCTGGACGCTTACCGCGCCCGCCATGCGCACTACAAGAGTGACCCCGATCTGCAAGCTTGCCATGCGGCCCACCCCTGGCTCATGACCTGGGATGACCACGAGGTGGTGAACGATTACGCCAACGATCTCGACAAGAACTTCACCGACCCGGTGGTGTTCTTGCAGCGCCGGGCGGCGGCGTACCAGGCTTATTTTGAGCACATGCCGCTGCGCCTCGCGCCTGATCCGCAGCAGCCCAGCCAGATGCGCATCCACGACCGCATGGCTTGGGGCACGCTGGCCGATTTGTGGACCCTGGACTGCCGCCAGCACCGCGACCACCAGGCCTGCCCCGACCTGATGCGCGGGGGTGGGCGCGTGGTCATGGGCTGTGATGCCTTGACCGACCCGGCGCGCAGCATGCTCGGTCAGGCCCAAGAACAATGGCTCACGGCAGGCCTCACACAAAGCCAGCGGCGCTGGAAGCTGCTGGCGCAGTCCACCTTGATGGCCAGCAGCGGTGTGCAGACGCCCCTAGGGCGCAGCGCTTTTACCGATGGCTGGGACGGTTACCCGCAAGCGCGGGCGCGGCTCTTGCAAACGGTGGCCGATGCGCGACTGAGCGATGTGGTCATGCTCGGCGGTGACATCCATGCCAATGTGGCGGCGCAGTTGCGTGTGCAAGCGGGCGATGAGCGCTCGCCCGTGGTGGCCAGCGAGTTGGTCACCACCTCAGTGTCCACCCGGGGCATGTCGCCCAAACTCATGGCGCAAATCCAGCGCGACAACCCAGACATCCGCCACGCCCGCTCGGACGAGCGGGGCTACACCCTGATCGACATCCGGCCTGAGCGCCTGGATGCGCAGTTCTTGACCACCCCGCACCCGGCCCAGCCCGAAACCCGACTGGGGCTGCAGAGCCGCTGGACCGTTCAGCAGGGCGTGGCCGGTGTGCTTGCGGGGTCTTGAAAAGACCCAGCCGTATCCAAGGGTTACCATGCGGTCTTTTTTTGGGCCGCACGGCCAAAATCGTTGCATGAACACCACCAACGTGACCGCGCCCAAGAAGTCCTTCAAAGTCCAGATGCTCGCCGCCCGCGAGACCGCCATCATCCAATCGGTCAACCGCCTGTTGGCCGAAAAAGGTTTTGACGCGATGACGGTGGACGAGGTGGCCGCCGAGGTGGGCATCGCCAAAGCCAGCCTGTACAAACACTTCACCAGCAAGGAAGAGCTGGCCTGCGCCGCCATGGTCACGGCCATGCGCCGGGCGCAAGAGGTGATCCAGAGCACCGACCCTCAATTGGCCCCGCTGGAGAAGATCAAGGCCGTGACCCGCTGGACCATGACACTCAAGCTGCAAGGCCTGATGCCCTCATTGCCCAGCCAGAACTCCAGCCTGCGTGCCACCTTGATGGCCAGCAAAGACTACATGGACGGCTTGATGGAAGTCAGTGATGCCTTGGGCGGCTGGATCGAAGAGGCCCAAGCGCAGGGCCAGATCAACAAGGCGCTGCCCGCGGTCGCGGTGCTCTACACCTTGTTTGCCCGGGCCTGTGACCCGGTGCTCGAGTTTCTCAAGATGGGCGAGCAACACACCGATGAGCAAATCCTCGACTTGGTGATGAGCACCTGCTTTGACGGGCTCAACGCCCGCTGACATCAGGCCGTGGACTTTAGGGGTTTTGCCAAACCCCCAAACCGTTCGGAAGCACTTCGGCGGATTTCGTCGGAAACCCTTTGTATCGATTCGGACGATGGATGGTCAACACGAAGGGTCAAACCAACTGGCCCCTCGGTGGCACTGGTGTCGATGTTCAGGCGCACCAAGGTGCCTTGCTGCAAATCGTTTTCTATGGCCCCCAGCGGGACAAACCATACCGCGTCGCTGTGCAGCACATAACTGCGACCAAAAGACAGGTCGATGGTTTCAATGGTGCGCAAAGGCAGGCCCGAGCCCACTGCCATGAAAAAGCGGTCTGCGGCTTCACGCGCACGCGTGCC
>JAKFXJ010000035.1 GCA_021731425.1 Limnohabitans sp.
CTGCACCGCACCCGTGGTCATGCCTGCAGCCCGGGCGACTTCGTGCACCGACAGCTGCCCATGCACTTTGGCCTGCATCAGGTTCAGGGCGGCATCCAGCAGGCGCTCGCGCGTCTGTTCGCTTTTGATCTGGTGCAGGTTTCGGGTCATGCAATGGGCTCAAATATTGCATTATGGTTGTAATGCAATTAGTCCCAACCCGGGGTAACCCGCAGAGCTCACGTCATCCGGTCATGGAAACCAGGTCGAGTGGTGATGGAAAATTCACAACCCACAACAGGAACGTCTTATGTCAGATGCGCCCCTCAGCAGAGAATCACTCCAACAAGCCCTGTCCGATCTGTTCGCCCCCTGGGTGCAGGCGCTGAATCTGAAAGTCGAAAGCTTTGACGCCGACAGCGTGACCCTGCGCCTGCCGCAAAGCGATCAGTTGTCGCGCGTGGGCGGCATGTTGTGCGGGCAGGCCATGATGGCGGCTGCCGACACGGCCATGGTGCTGGCGCTCATCGCGCACTTTGGCCAGTTTCGGCCCTGCAGCACGGTGCAGCTGTCCAGCACCTTCATGAAGCCCTTGTCGGGCCAGGATGCCCTGATCACCGCCCGGGTGTTACGGGCGGGCAAAGCCATGGCCTTTGGCGAGATCGACCTGGCTGGCGCCGATAACGGCAAAAGCGTGTTCCGGGCCAGCACGACTTATGCCCTGATGTGAATGAACCACGGGCCACATACCGGATCTGCAGCGGGCAGACCCATTCACCGGGTCCACGACACATCAGAACCTGCTGGCCTGGGCTGGACCGGGCTGAAGCAAAGTTCCCGGCGTCCCCATCTCGGCAAACAAAATCTGGCCGTGTGTCGAATCGGTGCAAAACAAGGTCTGGCGGGAAGGACCGCCAAACGCCAGGTTGGTGATCGAAGCACCTGCCGGCCCGGTCAGCACTTCCTGCGGCTCAGCGCGTGGGCTGAGCACCCAGACATAAGCCAACCCCGGGTTGGCCACCAGCAGCCGCCCCGCCTCGTCCATGGCCAGGCCGTCGGGGCCGCTGGGGCCGTACGAGGTAAAAAACTGCCCCACCTTGGACACACTGCCGTCGGCCAACAGCGGCATGCGCCAGACGCAGTTGCCACGCGTGGCGGCCACAAACAGAAAGCGCTCATCGTTCGAGAGAACGATGCCATTGGGGCTGGGCACGTTGGACAGCAGCGTGTCCAGCCGCCCGTCGGGCGCGAGGCGGTAGACACGGCCCGTGGGGTCGTGCAGACCAGTCTGGCCTTGGTCGGTGAAGTACAGATTGCCTTTTGAGTCGAACACCAGGTCGTTCACGCCTTTGAAGCGTTCGCTGTTACGCCGCTCCAGAAAGGGGCGCACCTGGCCGCTTTGAATGTCGAGCACCACTAGACCATTGCGGTAGTCGGTAACCAGCAACTGCCCGGGCTTCAAGAACTTCAAGCCGTTGGGCTCGCCGTCCCACTGCGCCACCAAATCCCATTGGCCTTTCGGGCTGATCCGGAACACGCGGCCAAACGGGATGTCAGTGACGAACAGATTGCCCTGTTCGTCGAACACCGGCCCCTCCAGAAAGGAGTCCAGCTGCCTGACGGGCATATTGGCGTCAGCCCAGAGGCTGCGCATACCGGTATTGCGGTATGAGTCGGGCATGGAACTGAAGAGCTCCAGAGGGCGAACGTCGGGCGGATTCAGAAGGATCATGGTGGACTTATTCTGCCTTGAGGTCGAGCTCTCGGGCCAGTTGGGTGTAGGCCTTCACATCACGCTCCATATCGGCACCAAAAGCGTCGCGGCAGCTGCTTTGTGGCTCCATGCCCAAACTTTGCAGCTTGGCTGCCGTGCCAGACTGCTCGGTGAATTGTCTTGCGGCTTTCTCCAACGCCTGCAGCACCGTGGCTGGCGTGCCTGCAGGGGCAAGCAGGCCGTACCAGGCATCGGCCACGTAGCCCTTGACGCCCGCTTCGGCAAATGTTGGGACGTTGGGCAACAAGGACGAGCGGCGTGGCGACGCTACCGCCAGCGCACTCAGCTTGCCCGCCTGCACCTGCGACAGCACCGAACCCAGCGAGGCGAAGGAGCTGTCGAGCTGGCCACCCATCACATCGGTCACCACCTGTGCAGCGCCTTTGTAGGGAATGTGGTTCATGCTCAGACCCGTCATGCGCAAAAATTGCTCCGTGGCAAAGTGACCCGAGCTGCCGATGCCTGGTGTGCCGTAGCTGCGCTTACCCGGTGCTTCGCGCACCTGCTGCATGAAGGCGCCCAGAGTTTTGGCCGTGATGGCCGGGCCGGTGACGAGCACCGTGGGGCTGACGGCAAGGGTGCAGATAGGCGCAAAAGAGCGCACCGCGTCGAATTTGACACGGGCGCTGTACAGCGCCGGGATCATGGTGTGGTTGGTCGCGCCCATCAGGAGGGTGTAGCCGTCGGCAGGGGAAGACGCCACCGCTTCAGCGGCCAGGATGGTGTTCGCGCCAGGTTTATTTTCAACAATGACGCTCTGGCCCAGCGCACGCGAAGCGTGCTCGGCAAAGGCGCGGGCCAGCACATCGGTGGGGCCGCCAGCCGAGAAGCCGACGATGATGCGCACGGGTTTGCTAGGCCAGGCTTGCGCCCCGGCACTGGAGACGGCCAGGCCCATCAGTAAAGCGGTGGCCAGACGCGTTGGGTTTTGCAGTGTGCTCATTTGAAGCTGCCTTTATTCTTTCTTGATGCCTGCGGCCTTGACCGTGACGGCCCAGCGACCGGATTCGGCCGTCAGGTACTTGCGGAATTCTTCGGGCGAAGAGGCCACGATGCGTGAGCCCAGGCTGTCGAATCTGGCCTTGATTTCGGGTGTGGTCAACACTTCGCGCAGCGCAGCATTGAGGCGGTTGACGATGTCGGTCGGGGTCCCGCGTGGCAAAAAGATGCCATTCCATTCAAAGGACTCATAGGGCTTGCCAATCACTTCGGCCACGGTGGGCACCTCGGGGAACAGCGGATGACGCTGGGTTGAGGTAATGGCCAGCGCTTTGAGCGTGCCCGCTTTGACGTGGCTGCTGATGGCGGGCAGATTGAAAAAGCCCATGTCCACCTCGCCCGCGATGGTGCCGGTGATCGCCAGGCCACCACTCTTGTAGGGGATGTGCAGCATGTTCACGCCCGCCGCCTGGTTCATCAGCTCGGGCGCCATGTACTGCACCGTGCCCTGACCACCCGATGAGAACGTCAGCTTGCCCGGTGCGGCCTTGCCCGCCTTGATCAGATCAGCCGCCGAGGCGTAAGGAGACGCCTTGGGCACGGTCATGAGCATCGGCGTCACGCCCACTTGGGTCACCGGGATCAGGTCCTTGTCGGCATCGTAGGGCAGCTTTTGCAGATGCGGGTTGATGGAAAACGGGGTGGCGTCGTACAACATGGTGAAGCCGTCAGCGGCCGCCTGTGTCACAAATTGCGCACCAATGACGCCGCTGGCACCCGCTTTGTTGACCACCACGACCGAGGTGCCGAGTTTGGGGCCGAGGTGCTGGCCGATCAGACGCGCCAGGGCATCCGCTGTTCCGCCTGGGGCGTAGGGCACAACGATGCTGATGGGTTTGCCGTCGGGCCAGGCCGCCCAGGCTGCGGGGGCGGCCATGGTCATGGCCAGGCCTGTGGCGGCCAAGAGTGTGTTGAACGTTCTGCGTTGCATGGTGTCTTCCTCTCAATGGGGTGGTTTTAGGTGGGTTAAACGGTGGCGATGGGGGTCACGGGTGAACCGGCTGCGCCCGGCAGGCGCAGCGGCGGGGCCGTGAGCAAAAAGCGCGAGCGACCTGCATTGCGCAGCCAGTGCGCCAGTGGCGTGAGCCACCACAGCTCGCCCAAGTGGATGCCGTTCTTGAACAGGCAGTGCTCGTGCAGCGGCAGGCGGGGCCCACGCAGCGGGGTGGTGCGCGTGAGTGAGGGGCCGGACACCAGTTCCACGGCCGGGTTGTCGGCCATCAGGCAGGCCAGGCGCGTGTCGCTGATCCAGCCCAGAAGGCGCTCGTCCGAGCCGTCCAGGCCGCTGCCTGTTTCGTGCAGATGTTTCACATCGGGCTGCTTGCGCATGGCCAGCAGCGTGTCGGCAAAACCGGTGTGCAGGCAAACCATGTCGCCTGCTTCGATCTCGATCTTGTCGGCTTCGAGGATGCGCATCAGTGGGTCGTAGCCCACGGCCACACGCTGGCGGCCCAGGTGCTTGTCCAGGTCGATCAGCACGCCCCGACCTTGCGCGCCATGCACGGCCAGGTTGGCCACCCCCAAAGCGCCCGCATCCGGGTCGGGGTAGCGCGCCCAGGCGTGCGGGGCCTGTTCGTCGGTGCGACCGGGGTGAAGGTCAGTGCCCGCACGAAAACCGTTGTAGAAGACAGCCTCGGCCTCGCCGTCGCCGTCGGCATCGAAGCGGCTGCCGATGTGCGCCAGGCTGTCCCATTGGGTCGAGTACTGGGTATTCATCAGCATGACCTCGTCGCAGACGACATCGGTCAGATTCGGGTCTTCTGTCGCATACGACCAGCAAAAACCTTGCACGCCTGCACTGGCACCGTCGCGCAGCGTGCCATAGAGCCGGGGCGGCAGGCGGCGCGCATTGAGCGCCACGCCGCCAGGCACGTCCAGCGGCAGCGACAGGCAAAAGGTCAGGCCTTCGCGCACTTCGGCCATGCCTTGGCGCACCTTGGCGGGTGTGACCAGGTTCATGCGGCCCAGGCGGTCGTCCGGCCCGAACTCGCCCCAGTGGCTGCCGGGTGGTGACTGTTTCCAGCGTGGGCTCATGGCCTGCGTGGTCATGGTCGATAGCCTCAGGCCGTGGCCTGGGCCAGCACGTCCAACACATTGCGCACCGCGCCCACGCCCATGTTGATGTAGGCATCACTGGTCACGCCGCCGATGTGCGGGCTCAGGATGATGTTCGGTGCGTTATGGAAGATGTGCGGCACGGTCATGGGTTCGACCGCGAAGCTGTCCAGGCCTGCTGCGAACACCTGGCGCGACTGCACGGCGGCCAACAATTCGGCTTCGTTGACCAGGCCACCCCGGGCGGTGTTGACCACGATCACGCCGGGTTTGCACTGCGCCAGCGTTTGGGCGTTGACCATGCCCCGGTTCTCGGGAGTCAGCGGACAGTGCAGCGAAATCGCATCCGACTCGCGCCAAATGGTGTCCAGATCCACCGCCTGAATGAAGTCAGGCAGGTTCTTGGCAAACGGGTCAAAGCCCAGCACCTTCATGCCCATGGCGTCACACATGCGTGCAAAACGCTGACCGATCGCGCCCAGACCCACCAGCCCGATTGTGCGGCCGTGCAGTTCGATGCTCTTGTGCGTGGCCTTGTCCCAGTGGCCCGCGTGCATGCGGGTGTTGAGGTCCCCCACAGACTTGGCGCAGGCCAGCAGCAGAGCCAGGGCTTGTTCGGCCACTGCGGCGGCGTTGGCCCCGATGGCGGCACGCACCTCGATGCCGCGTGCCTGGGCGGCGGCCTTGTCGATGGTGTCGGTGCCGCTGCCGTGCTTGGAGATCACGCGCAGCGAGGGCGCGGCGTCCATCACCTTGGCGCCCACGGCGCCGTAGCGCACGATGAAGGCGACGGGGTCATGCTGCTGGCACAAGGTCACCAGCTGCTCTTCGGTCGGGGTCTTGCCTGCGTAGACGATCTCGAAATCGCCGAGCAGGTCCAGGGCTTGCTGCGCCAGATCGGCGCCGGTCACGATGAGGGCGGGGCGGCTCACAGGTTTTCTCCGTCCTTGAGCACACCTGCGGCGCGCAGCGAGGGCACCAGCCAGGATGCTGCCGTCTTGCCCTCTTTGATCTGGGCGATGCGCTTGGCTTCGTCTTCGACCTTCTTGTGGGCAGCCGGGATCAGGCTGGCGAGTTTGTCTTTCTCGACCACCACGATGCCGTCGGCATCGGCCAGCACAAAGTCACCAGCGTTGACAGTCACGCCGCCGCAGCTGATGGGGTGGCCGATGCGCCCGCCGATGTTCTTGGTCGGGCCATTGGGGTTGGTGCCCACCGAGAAGACCGGGAAGTCCATCTCATCGATCTCCAAGCTGTCGCGCACGGCGCCGTCCACGATGACGCCCGCAATGCCAAGCTGGCGGCAGGCGGTCATCATGATGGTGCCCATCAGCGCCGAGGTCTGGTCGCCCTTGCCGTCGATCACCAACACATCACCGGGTTTGGCCATGGCGATTGCCGCGTGGATCATCAGGTTGTCGCCAGGGCGCACCTCGACGGTGAGGGCCGGGCCGGCCACCTTCATGCGCGGGCGCAGGGCCTGAATGCGGCCATGCATGGCACCGCGACGACCCGCCACGTCGGCCAGGATGGCGGCCTGAAAGCCTTCGGCCTGTTGGACCAGCTCTGGGGAAACGCGTTCAAAGTTGCGCACGATGTCTTGGCTCATGGGGTGTCCTTGTATGAAAAGAAAAAAGAAATTCAGTCGACTCTGATATTGGCCGTGCGGATGACGCGAGCCCAGGTGGCCGAGTCATTGGTTTGTGTATCGGCCAGCACCTTGGCGCTGCCGCCGACCAGCGTGATGCCGAGCCTGTCGGCCAGTTCGGTCACCACACTGTCTTTCAGGGCCTTGTTGATTTCGGTGTTCAGGCGTTGCACCACGGAAGCGGGGGTGCGGGCGGGCAGGTAAACGCCTTGCCACTGCTCCACCACAAAATCTTTCTGACCGACTTCGGCCATGGTGGGCACATCGGGCAAGACCTTGAGACGCGCCGCCGAGGTGGCAGCCAGCGCGCGCAGCTTGCCACTCTTGATGTGGGGCAAGGCCGCGGTCACTGGCGCAAACATGAATTGCACCTGCTGACCCAGGGTGTCTTGCAAGGCGGGCGTGTCGCCCTTGTAGGGCACATGGATGAACTTCACGCCATTGCGCTGGGCCAGCAACTCGGCCTGCATTTGCAAGATGGTGCCGTTGCCGCCGGAGGCGAACGCAATCTCGCCCGGCTTGGCTTTGGCAGCGCTGAGCAAGTCGGCAACCGACTGGTAGGGCTGGGAGGTGCCAACCACCAAAACGTGCGCAATCGTGCCCACCAAGCTCACGGGCTCCAGGTCCTTGAGGGGGTCAAAGGGCAGCTTGGGCATGAGGTGGGGCGCAATGGTCTGCGCGCCGATGGTGGTGTGCAGCACGGTATGCCCATCGGGTACGGCTTTGGCCACAAAAGCACCCCCGATGGTGCCAGTGGCACCGGCCTTGTTTTCCACCACCACGCTGGCACCCGTCGAAGCCCCGATGCGCTGCACCAAGGTGCGTGCCAGTACATCGGTGCTGCCAGCGGCCGGGTAGGGCACGACCCAGCTGGTGGGGCGGTTACCCGGCCATTCGGCTTGCGCAAAGGCCGAGGGCATCACACAGAGTGTGCATAAGCTGGCAACCAACAAGCGACGAAAAGAGGAAAGGGTGTTCATGGTTTAGCTTTCAGTGAGTGCGTCAAAGCCGTAGAGCTTTTGCGGGTTGTGAACCAGGATTTGTTCGAGTTGTTGGCCATCACCCGCCCATCTGGCCAATGCGTCGATTTGCGCCGCGTCGTCGGGCATGGGGTGGCGCCCGGCTGATGCGGTGACATGTGGCCAGTCACTGCCCCAGATCACGCGATCGGGTGCAGCGTCGATGAAACTGAGGGCCAGTGGCAAGAGTTGCGGGTCATCGGTGTCATGGTCTGGGCTGACCAGGTAACCCCCTGACAACTTGACCCAAGCGCGCCCCGCGCCCAGCAGTTCGAGTAAGAGCGCGTGCGCCGGGTGCCGGCCACACAGGCCCGGCGTGACACGGCCAAAATGGTCAAAGACCAACTCGACAGGCAAAACACGCAGACGTTCGAGCAGGGCAACCAATTGCTCCAGCGGCATCAGCAATTGCAAATGCCAGCCCAAAGGAGCAATGCGTCGGGCGACTTTTTCAATATCGCTGGGCTGGTGTAGGACGCCCAAGGACAGGTTGATGCGCACCCCCCGCACGCCGAGCTGGTGGAGTGTCTGGAGCTCCGCTGCAGGCTCGTCACCAGTGATGACCGCGACGCCTCGTCCTTGGGAGCCCAGCTGGGCCAGTCCGGCCAGCATGGGGCGGTTGTCGGCACCGTAGGTCGATGGTGTCACCAGCACAGCACGTTCCGTACCCATGCGTTGTTGCACCGATCGGTAGTCTTCAATCGTGGCGTCCGGCGGGTGAAGGGATGCGCCAGCCACCGCCGTAAATCGGCTGTCATACACATGGATGTGCGCATCACAGGCCTTGGCCGGCAAAGGCGTTCGGGCCAATCCGGTGCCAGCGGAGAATGCAAAAGGTGCAGACAAGGTTGCGCCCTGATCTTGGCCGTCAAGCAGGCTCAATCTACCTTGGCGCCAGAACCTTTAACCACCGGAGCCCATTTGGCGATGTCGCGCTGAATGAGCTGGCCGAATTCGCTGGCACTTGTGGGCGTCACAGTCAGGCCCTGATCTTCGAGCTTTTTTCGCAGATCGGGGGCGTTCAGTGCCTTGTTGAGTTCGGTGCTGGCGCTGGCCACCACGGCAGGTGGCAAATTTGCCGGACCCAGCAGACCAAACCAGGTGACGGCATCAAAACCTTTGTAGCCCGATTCGGCTACGGTGGGCGTTTGGGGCAGGTCATCGACCCGCTTGGCGCTGGTGACCGCCAGCGCACGGAGTTTGCCGTTCTTGATATGCCCGATCAGGGTGGGCACCGAGGAGACATAAAGCTGGACCTGGCCACCCATCACATCGTTGATGCCCTGGGCCGCACCTTTGTAGGGGATGTGGGTGAGTTTGACGTTGGCTTCACGCTGCAGCAGCTCGGTGGCCAAGTGGGCCACGGTGCCATTGCCCGAGGTGGCGTAGTTCACAACGCCAGGTTGCGCCTTGGCGGCGTTGATGACATCCCCGAGGTTGCGAAGTGGCGAATTGGCGGCGACCACCACCACCAAGGCGGCATTGCCGACCAAGCCGATCGGGGTGAGGTCCTTGACCGGGTCGTAGGGCAGCTTGCTGTAGAGCGAGGGGTTGATGGCCAGGTTGCTGGTCTGACCGATCACGAGGCTGTAACCGTCGGGGCTGGACTTGGCAGCGTTGTCAATGCCAATGTTGCCGCCCGATCCTGGCTTGTTGTCGATCACGAAGGTCCACTTGTTGGTGGCCGCCATCTTCTGTGTCACCTCCCGGGCAATGATGTCGGTGCCTCCACCGGCCGGGAAAGGCACGACCATACGGATTGGCTTGGCGGGCCAGTTGTCAGTTTGGGCCATGGCGGGCGAAAGGGCCAGGGCACCCAAGAGGCCAAGCGCGAGGCGGCGCGACAGCGCCTGGCGAGAAGGACGAATCAACATGTTTGTCTCCATAGGGTTTTGTGAAATGAGTGGGGTGAAATGTAGACACTTGCTTCACTGGATACAATGATGCTTCACAGAATGAAACATGTTTCATGCCGCGATATTCAAAGCCCCAAGCAGCGTCTAGCGATGCGCCCACCCAGGAACAAACTCCGGAAGGTGGCGTCATCGCTGTCTCGCGTGCTTTACAGGTGATGGAGGCATTTCGCATTGGCGAGCGTCACCTGACCTTGGCAGAACTGAGCCGCCGCACAGGTTTGCACAACAGCACGGTGCTGCGCCTGGCGCGCACGTTGGCGCACAGCGGTTACATGGTCCAGCGCGAAGAAGGCGAATGGCGGCTGGGCCCAGCAGCGGGCTGGCTGGGAGCGCGCTACCAAGCCGGTTTTGACATCAACAATGCCGTTCAGCCTTTGCTGCGCAGTCTGTCCGAGCATGCCCAGGAAAGTTCCTCCTTTTATGTGCGCGAGGGCGATGAACGTGCCTGCATTGCGCGTGTCGAAGGGCCGCAGTCCGTGCGGCATCACGTCCGCATTGGAATGCGTCTGCCCTTGCACCTGGGGGCGCCGGGTCGGGTGATCTTGGCGTTTTCCGGGGAACCCGGAGAAGTGTACGAAGACATCCGTCGGCGCGGATACCACATCTCGATGGGGGAGCGCGAACCCCAGGTCTCCAGCGTGGCGGCCCCAGTATTCGGCCTCAATTGGCGACTGCTGGGCTCGATGTGCATTTCAGGACCCACCTCCCGCTTGACCGAGAAGGCTCTTGAAACCCATGCCCAAACTGTGATGGCCGCTGCCAATAGCTTGTCGTATGCATTGGCCGGGGCACGTTCGGACAATACGCCCAATGTGGTTTCAACTTGGCATCCCTGAAGTCAGGGCAAAGCCATGGCCTTTGGCGAGATCGACTTGACCGGGGCCGACGACGGCAAGAGCGTTTTTCGGGCCAGCACCACCTATGCCCTGATGTGAGCCGGGTTGTCAGCGGCCCGCCAGCTGGGCTTGGCTACAATACGGCCATTCTTGTTTCGGGGTACCCCATGTCTGCTCACAACGACTCTCACACATCCGACGATCCCGTTGAAAACGTGGTCAAGCACATTCCCGTGATCATTCCGGCCGCTGGTGCCGTGCTGATTTTCCTGCTGGCCTTCATCGCCGTGTTCATGGCCTGAGGCTTTACCGCCCCCGGTGCGCCGCTTGGTCGCACCCGCCCAACCCGCAACAGCCCGTGCTTTGCGGGTTTTATTTTGTCCGTACGGGCATGATGTGCAGCGCCCCCGGCGCGATCAGCAGCTGAACCCAGCCGCCAGCCCCCACTTGCAAACGCCGCAGCAGTCGGCTGGTCAGGTTCAAGGTGATGGTTTGGCTGGGCAGGGCTTCGGGCCTGAGCGTGCACAGGCTGATTTCGCCCAGCGACAAGACCTCCAGCAATTGGCAGCGCAAACGGGTGTGGCCAGGCGCCAAGTGACCGGGCAGCTCGCCATCGGCCAGCACGTCCACCTGTTCACCATTCAGCACCCAGGTCACGCGGGTGCCGTTGTCGATTTTGTTTTTGTCAAAAACGGCCAGGGCCAATTCGGCTTCTGGCTGCGCGGCGTCTGTCCAGCACAAGCGCCCCCAACCGTCCTCACCCTTCACAAAGCGCCCTTCAAAGTGGTTTTGAATGCCCACCAATTCGGCCACCCGGGCGTTGCGCGGGCTGGCAAACACGCGGGCAGGCTCACCCGTTTGCAGGGTCTGGCCCGCGTCCACGATCACCACCCGGTCGGCCAGGCGGCGGGCCTCGGACAGGTCGTGTGTGACCAGCACCATGGGCACCGACACCTTTTGGCGCAAGGCGGCCAGCTCGCGGTAAAGCGTCTGGCGTGTGGGCGCGTCCACCGCAGAAAAAGGCTCGTCGAGCAACAAAACACCGGGCAAGACTTGCGGCGCATCGGCTTGCGCCACTGAGGGCCTGGGCATGACCCGCACCAATGCCCGCGCCAGCGCCACCCGTTGCTGCTGCCCCCCCGATAGCTGGGACGGCCTGCGCGCACGCAACTCGGCCAAGCCCAAACGAGCGAGCAATGTCTGCACCTCTTCGCTGGACCAGCCCGGCCCGGCGGCCAGGGCGACATTGGCCTGCGCCGTCATGTGCGGAAACAGCGCGTAATGCTGGAACACCAGACCCGCCCGGCGCTGCTGCGGGGTCAGCTGCACACCCGCTGCCGTATCCAACCACGCCTGGCCCGCCACCCGGATATGGCCTTGCAGATCGGCAGGCGTCCACAAGCCCGCAATGGCGCGCAGCATGCTGGTTTTGCCGCTTCCCGACGGCCCGACCAAAGCCACCAACTCCCCAGCGCCGCAGTCAAATTCAGCCTCCAGCCGAATGGGGCTGGACGAACGCAGTTGCACTTGCAAGCCGGACATCAACGCTCCTGCAGGGCGCGGCCGCGCTGGCCCACCCGGTCAAACGCCAGCACCAGACTCAGCGCCAGCAGGGACACACCCACCAGCACCAGCGCCATGACATGGGCCGACTGCAAATCCATGCCCTGCACCTTGTCGTAGAGCGACACCGACAGCGTGCGCGTCTCGCCTTCGATGTTGCCGCCCACCATGAGCACCACACCAAACTCGCCCAAGGTGTGTGCCACCGTGAGCGCCATACCGGCCAGCAAACCGGGCCAGGCCAGCGGCAACTCGATGCGCCAAAACGTCTGCCAAGTGGACAAGCCCGAGACCCAGGCCGCCTCGCGCAAGCTGTGCGGCACCGCCGCAAAAGCCCGCTGAATCGGCTGCACCATGAAAGGCAGGTTGACCAAGACGCTCACCAGCAACAGGCCTTCGAGGGTGAAGACCAGCCGAATGCCGGAATCCGCCAGCCAGGCCCCCAAAGCGCTGCCTTGACCAAAAGCCACCAAAAAATAAAAGCCAATCACCGTGGGTGGCAACAGCAAGGGCAGCAGCAGCAAAGCCTCGACCACAGGGCGGCCTGCCCAGGCGGTCACGGCCAACCAGCGGGCCAAGGCCAGTCCCAGCGGCAACAAAGCCAAGGTGGTCAAGACGGCCAAAGTCAGCGAGACGTGAAGGGCGGACCAATCCATGGGATGCGTTTTTCGGGCGAATGAAAGTGCGGAGTGTGGGTCTGGATTATTGCGGCATGGCGTAGCCATGTCGCACAAACACCACCTGCGCTGGGGGGCTCAGCAAAAACCGGTGCCAATCTGCCGCGGCCGCACCTGTGCCTTTGAGCAGCACCATGCGCTGGTGCAAGGGGGCGTGCAAATCGGCGGGCAGTGGCAAGACCTGCAAGCTGCTGGCGATCTCGGGGGCCTGCGCCAAGGCCAGCGCAGTGATGCCTGCCTGCGCCGCGCCCGTGGCCACGAACTGTGTGGCCTGGCCGATGTTGTCGCCCAGCACTTTCTGGCCTGCAGGCAGCGTCCCTACCCATGCACGCAACAAAGCTTCTACAGCCGCCACGCCATAAGGGGCCAGCG
>JAKFXJ010000324.1 GCA_021731425.1 Limnohabitans sp.
CTGAAGCCCTCATATAGGGCAACTTTCTTCAAGATCTGGCATGAGCTGACCGAGAAAAAGGCAATCAGATCAACAGCTTATGGGTGGCGGTTGAAAGATTGAAGATTTGAAGAAAATTTGCAAGGCGGGGCAGGCTAGGCGCAATCGCTGGTTGCTACGGGTCAACCTCATTGCTTATCTCGACAAGGTTTTCGTCCGGGTCATAGAAGTAAACCGAGAGCAACTTCATGCGCGCGCCTGTCGCCGTGACTGGACCCTGAATAAGTTGAACCCCGTGCGTCCGGAGGTGCTGCATGACCTCTTCGATCGGGGTTCGTGTCAGGAAGCAAAGGTCAGCTGACCCTGGCGTGGCATGTCGTACATTGGGATCTACGGCTGTGCCAACTTCATGGAGGTTGATCTTCTGCTGGCCAAAGTGCAAAGAGAAGCGGCCTGGCTTGAACTCTCTTGCCTCAAAACCCAACACTCGCTCGTAGAACGCGATCGCTCTTACAATGCTCGCGACGGTCAGGACTAAATGGTCTAGAGACTCAACTTTCATGCTGAGAATTATCGGCCCTTCAGCGACGCCCATAGCAAAAAGCCCCGCGTGGTGCGGGGCTCTGAGCGCCTGACAACCCGACAGAGCGGGTTAGCAGGACTTGTTCTGGCGGAGAGGGAGGGATTCGAACCCTCGGTAGGGTCGCCCCTACGCCTGATTTCGAGTCAGGTACATTCGACCACTCTGCCACCTCTCCGGATTCGGTGTCGTTTGTCGAAGCCGATATTCTATCAGGCCCGAAGGGTCTCCAACCCACCCAAATAAGGGCGCAGGACCTCGGGCACGGTGACCGAGCCGTCGGCGTTCTGGTAATTCTCCAAAACCGCCACCAGCGCACGGCCAACGGCCAAGCCGGAGCCATTCAAGGTGTGCACCAACTCGTTTTTGCCTTGTGCATTTTTGAAACGCGCCTGCAGGCGGCGGGCCTGAAATGCCTCGCAGTTGGACACCGAGCTGATCTCGCGGTAGGTGTTTTGCGCAGGCACCCAGACCTCCAGGTCATAGGTTTTGCTCGCGCCAAAGCCCATGTCACCCGTGCACAGGCTCATCACGCGGTAGGGCAAGCCCAACTTCTGCAAAATGGCCTCTGCATGGACCGTCATGGCTTCGAGCGCTTCGTAGCTTTGATCTGGGTGCACGATTTGCACCATCTCGACTTTGTCAAACTGGTGCTGGCGAATCAGGCCGCGTACATCGCGCCCGCCGCTGCCCGCCTCCGACCGGAAGCACGGAGTGTGTGCTGTAAGCTTGATTGGCAAATCGCTCTCGGCCAACACCTCGTCCCGCACGATGTTGGTCAGCGTCACTTCCGAAGTTGGGATCAGGTACAGCGCCTGGCTTTCTTCGCCCTCTTGGCCACCTTTGTTGGCAGCGAACAGATCGGCTTCGAACTTGGGCAGCTGACCCGTGCCGCGCAGGGTGTCGGCGTTCACGATGTAAGGCGTGTAGCACTCGGTGTAGCCGTGCTCTGCGGTCTGCACATCCAGCATGAACTGCGCCAAAGCACGGTGCAAACGGGCCACCGGGCCGCGCATGAAAGTGAAGCGCGAGCCGGTCAGCTTGGTGCCGGTCTCAAAGTCCAGGCCCAATGGAGCGCCGATGTCCACATGGTCCTTGAGCTCGAAGTCAAAAGTGGGCACCGTGCCCCAGCGGCGCACCTCGATGTTGCCCTCTTCGCCCGCGCCCACAGGGACCGATTCGTGTGGCAAATTGGGCACAGCCAAGAGCAAGTTTTGCAGCTCGGCCTGGATCACGTCCAGCCGCTGGGCAGAGGCCTCCAGCTCGTCCTTGATGGCACCCACTTGGGCCATCACCGCATCGGCCTCGGCATGCTGGCCTTTGCCTTTGAGCATGCCAATTTGCTTGGACAGGCTGTTGCGTTGGCTTTGCAGCTCTTCGGTGCGGGTCTGAAGGGTTTTGCGTTCGCCCTCCAAAGCGCGGAAAGCGTCCACATTCAGGAAAAGTTGGGGGGTTTTACGGGTCTGCAAACGCGCGACAACGGCGTCCAGATCTTTGCGGAGAAGAACAATATCAAGCATGTGGGGATTGTAGTGAGACGGGTTAGGGGTTCTCAGCTGCATCCAGCTTCAGACCCTTGGGCAGCGGGAACTTGATGGTCTCCTGGATGCCATCGAGGGTACGCACCGATACGGCACCCATCGCCCGCAAACGGGCAATCACCTCTTGCACCAGCACATCCGGGGCCGAGGCACCCGCAGTCAAGCCTACCTTTTGCGATCCTTCAAACCAGGCTTCCTGCAAGTCGGCCGCGCTGTCCACCATGTAGGCGGGCGTGCCCAAGCGGTCGGCCAGCTCGCGCAGGCGGTTGCTGTTGGAGCTGGTGGGGCTGCCCACCACGATCACCACGTCCACCAGCGGACTCATCAACTTGACGGCGTCCTGGCGGTTTTGGGTGGCGTAGCAAATGTCTTGTTGTTTGGGCTCACGCACTTGCGGAAAACGCGCTTTCACAGCGGCCACGATCTCGGCGGCATCGTCCACGCTCAAGGTAGTTTGTGTTACCACCGCCAAGAGTTCAGTCTGAGCGGGTTGCACCGTGGCCACGTCTTCCACGTCTTCCACCAAATGGATGCCGCTGTCGAGTTGGCCCATGGTGCCTTCCACCTCAGGGTGACCCTTGTGGCCGATCATGATGAACTCGTAACCCTCTTTGTGCAGCTTGGCCAGCTCCACATGCACCTTGCTGACCAGCGGGCAAGTGGCGTCAAAAATGCGGAAACCGCGTCGCTCGGCCTCTTCCTGAATGGCCCGGCTCACGCCATGGGCGCTGAAAATCAGCGTGGCTCCGGGTGGCACATCGGCCAGCTCTTCGATGAAGATCGCGCCCTTTTTTTTCAGATCGTCCACCACATAAGTGTTGTGCACGATTTCGTGGCGCACATATATCGGGCGGCCAAACTTGGTGAGCGCGTGCTCGACGATGTCGATTGCACGGTCTACCCCGGCGCAAAAACCACGGGGTTCTGCCAAAAGTACTTCAGACGTCATCACAGCACTCCAATCAGTTCGACTTCAAAGGTCACAGGCTGACCGGCGAGCGGATGGTTGAAGTCAAACAACACCGCGCCCTCCTCGTTCACTTGCAGCACCGTTCCGGCGTAAGAGCCCAACCCATCGGGCGTGGGGAACTGCACCACATCGCCTGCCGCGTATTTTTCGGTCGGGTCACCCAGTTCATTGAGCAACTTGCGGGCCACCCACTGCTGCATGTCCGCGATATGGTCACCAAAAGCCTCGCCTGCGGGAATCTCCATGACCACCCGCGTGCCTTCGGCCAGGCCCAGCAAGCGCTGCTCGACGACGGGTGACAAGATGCCCGAGCCCAGTGACAGGGTCGCGGGTTTTTCGTTGAAGGTGTTGATGATGTCCCCCTGCGGCCCGGCCAGGCGGTAGTGAAGCGTCAAGAAGGAACCGGGTTCGACAATGGACATAAGGGTTTTCGTGGTTGGCGCACAAGGAGCCAAACGGGCATAAAGAAAGCACTATTGTAAAAAGCCCGGCCAGCCAGTCCCGAGCGAAGGGATAAATCGGACCGAGGCCGCTCCAGGGAGGGGCAACATATGGGCATCAAAGACTTGCCGATGGATGCGCGTCCGCGCGAAAAACTGCTGGCGCGTGGCCCACAGGCACTGAGCGACGTGGAGCTCTTGGCCATCTTGCTTCGCACGGGCATGGCGGGCAAAAACGTGTTCCAGCTGTCCGAAGAGCTGCTCGGGCACGATGGCATCGCGGGCTTGCTCAACGCCACGGTGCCCTCGCTCAAAATGGTCAAGGGCCTGGGCCCCGCCAAACAGGCCGAGCTGCTGGCCGTGTTCGAGATGGCCCGCCGGGCGCTCAGCCAGCGCCTCAAAGAGCGCGAGGCCTTCCACACGCCGGGCGCGGTCAAACAATACCTGCAGCTGCAATTAGCCCACAAAAACCACGAAGTCTTTGCCGTGCTGTTTTTAGACCACCAAAACCGCATGCTGGCCATGGAGGAGCTGTTCCGGGGCACGCTCAGCCAAACCAGCGTCTACCCGCGCGAAGTCGTTCTGCGGGCCCTGCACCACCAGGCCGCGGCTGTGGTGCTCTCGCACAACCACCCCAGCGGCTCGGTGCAGCCCAGCCGCGCTGACGAACACCTGACCCAAACCCTCAAGGCGGCTTTGGCATTGGTGGACGTTCGTGTGCTCGACCACATCATCGTCGGCCAAGGGCAGGCTTTGTCGATGGCGGAGCAGGGTCTGATGTGAGGCGCTACGGGGCATGCTCACCCGATGATGAGCGGGACGAACCGCTAAACTCGGTGTTTTCTCTGACGCCCCTACGCCATGTCCCACTACCACCTCTACGCCATTGGCAACGCCTTGGTCGATACCGAATACGAAGTTTCTGACGAACTGCTGAACGCCATGGGCGTGAGCAAGCGGCACATGACGCTGATCGACACCCCCCAACGCGCCGAATTGCTCAAGCATGTGCAAGGCCTGCACGCCCGCCGCACCGGGGGTGGCTCGGCCGGCAACACGGTGGTGGCGCTGGCGCAATTGGGCGGCCAAGCGTTTTATTCGTGCCGCGTGGCGGACGACGAACTGGGCGCTTACTACACCCAAGACCTGCAAACCAACGGCGTGGCGACCAACCTGACCCACACCCGACCCACCGAGGGCCAAACCGGCAGCTGCATGGTGCTGGTCACGCCCGATGCCGAGCGCAGCATGTGCACCTTCTTGGGTGCCACCTCGCAACTCGACGCCAGCGCCTTGCACCCGCAAGACATCGCCAAGTCCAAAATTTATTACATGGAAGGCTACCTGGCCGCCTCCCCCACAGGGCTGGAGGCTGCCGTCAAAGGCCGCCAGATGGCCGTCGAGCACCAAGTGCAAACCGCCCTCACCTTAAGTGATGTGAGCATGATCAACTTTTGCAAAGCAGGCCTAGAAGCCATGCTCGGCGACGGTCTGGACTATCTGTTTGCCAACGAAGAAGAAGCACAAACCTGGTGCGGCACCAAAGACCTGGACGCCATCCTCGCCCAGCTGAGCCCCTTGGCCAAAACCGTGTGCCTCACGCGTGGCCCCCAAGGCTGCATCGTGCTGCAAGGCCAAAGCCGCACCGACGTGCCCGCGGTGCCCACCCAAGCGGTGGACACCAACGGTGCAGGTGACATGTTTGCGGGCACCTTTTTGTATGGCATCACCCACGGCCACACGCCTGCGCAATCGGCTGCATTGGCCAACCGCACCGCGGCTGCCGTGGTCAGCCAACACGGCAACCGCTTGACCCAAGCACAAATGCAAGCGATCTACACGGACTTCTGTAACACACAAGGATGACCCTCATGCCCACCACCGCAAGACGTCAAATCAGTCAACAAATAACACTGTCCTTGGCGTGCCTGCTGGGCATGTCCCTCGCTTGGGCCGAACCCGATGAAGAAGCCTTGGGCAAGAACGCGGGCTATCCGATCAGCCCGGGCCAAGGCGTCTCCCAAATGCAGTACCGGGTGGGGTCCTGGTCGGCGCTGGACAAAGTACCGGGCATATTGACCCACAAGGTGGCAAAAGGTGATACGACTACGCCCCTGCCCAAAGCCAGCGCCTCGATCGACATTCGCTACCGCCACCGCAACCTCGGCTACACGCTGGACGAGTACCTGGATCGACGCCGCATCACGGGTTTGTTGATTTTGAAAAATGGCGAAATCGTGGCTGAACGGTACCGTTACGGGCGAACAGAGCAAAACCGATTTTTGTCGTTTTCGATGGCCAAAAGCGTGACCTCTTTGTTGGTCGGCAGCGCCTTATCCCGTGGCGTAATCAAGTCCATAGACGACCCCGCAGCGCTCTATGCCAAAGACTTGGAAGGCAGCCCTTACGGCCAAACCAGCATCCGCCATTTGCTGCGCATGAGCTCAGGCCTGACCTTCACAGAGCGCTACGATGGACAAGATGATGTGGCCAAACTGTCGCGCAGTGTGGCGACCGGAAATCCTGCGGTTAACAGCGTGCTGCGCAGCATCACCGACCGCCACAGCAACGCGGGTGAAAAATTCGTCTATGCCAGCGCGGAAACCGAAGTGTTGGGTCGTGTCCTAACAGCCGCCAGCGGACGAACCATGGCTGACTTGACGTCCGAATGGCTGTGGAGGCCCCTGGGCACTGAACAGGACGCCTTCTGGTGCACAGGCAAAGATCGACAAGAAAGCGCTTACTTCTGCTTCAATGCCAGTTTGCGCGATTGGGGACGTTTGGGCCATATGCTCGCCCGCGATGGCAAGGTCGGTGATGTGCAGGTCATCCCCCAAGCATATTTGCTCGACGCCACCGACCCTGCTCGGCAACCCGCTGCTTTCAGGCCCTACCGCGCAACGCCCGGTGTGGGATATGGCTACCAATTCTGGCTTCTTCCTCAAAAAGAACGCAGCTTTGGTATGCAAGGGATTCACGGACAAACCGTGTTTGTGCAACCCGCCACTGGTATTGTCATGGTGCAAACAGCCGTCTATGCTGGGGCCAGCGGGGCCATTGACCCGGACGCCTACGCGGAACGTGCCTCTTTTTGGCAAGGTGTGCTGCAATCCTTGGGTGGCGATACCAGCAGGTATTGATTGACCCCCTCCATCGCACAGGACTCATCATGAAAAAAATTCTGCTTTTGGGCTCCGGTGAGCTCGGCAAAGAATTCGTCATCAGCGCCAAGCGCTTGGGCTGCCACGTCATTGCCTGCGACAGCTACGCCAGAGCGCCCGCGATGCAAGTGGCCGATGAATCTGAAGTATTCAGCATGCTCGACGAAGTGGCACTGCGTGCGGCTATTGCCCAGCACCAGCCCGACCTGATCGTCCCAGAGATCGAAGCCATCCGCACCGAAGTGCTGCTCGATGTGGAAAAAGAAGGTTTTGAAGTCATCCCCAGCGCCCGCGCGGCCAACCTGACCATGAACCGCGACCGCATCCGCGATGTGGCCGTGGGTCTGGGCGTGCGCACCGCCAAATTTGCCTACGCCGACTCAGCCGCCGAGCTGCTGGCCCGTGCCACCGAGATCGGTTTTCCGGTCGTCATCAAACCGGTCATGAGCTCATCGGGCAAAGGCCAGAGCGTGGCCAAGACGGCCGCTGACGTTCAAGCCAGCTGGGACTACGCCTGCGCAGGCATGCGCGGCGACCGCCAAAAAGTCATCGTCGAAGAATTCATCCACTTCGAGTTTGAAATCACCCTGCTCACCGTGCGCCAGCGCAAGGGCCCCACCCTGTTTTGCCCGCCGATTGGCCATGTGCAAGAACGCGGCGACTACCAATACAGCTGGCAGCCGCAAGGCATGACACCCGCGCAAATCCAATCCGCACAAGACATGGCCGACAAAGTCACGACAGACCTGGGTGGCGCAGGCCTGTTTGGGGTGGAGTTTTTTGTGACGAAGGACGAAGTCATCTTCAGCGAGCTGAGCCCCCGACCCCACGACACCGGCATGGTGACGCTGATCAGCCAGAACCTGAGCGAGTTCGACCTGCACGCCCGCGCCATTTTGGGTCTGCCGATTCCCCGCATCGACTGCGTGGAAGGCGCCAGCGCCGTGGTGCTGGCGGACAAAGACGGACAAAACCCGACCTTCACGGGCGTGGAAGCAGCGCTGAGCGAGCCCGGCGTGGACGTGCGCATTTTTGGCAAACCCACCACCCGCCCCTACCGCCGCATGGCGGTGGCGCTGGCCCAAGGCCCCAACGCCTTGCAAAGCGCACGGGACGCGGCAGCCAAGATCAACGTGGTGGTCTGACCCCATGAGCACCATCCTTGTCACAGGCGGTGCGGGCTACATCGGCTCGCACACCGTCGTGGAACTGCTGAACGCAGGGCACCAGGTGATCATCGTGGACAACCTGTGTAACAGCAGCATCGCGGTGCTCGAGCGCATCTACAAACTGGCCAAACCCAACTTCCGTTTTGTACAAGCCGATGTGCGTGATGGGGCGGCGCTCGACCGCCTTTTTGCCGAGCAGCCCATTGACGGCGTGATCCACTTTGCGGGCCTCAAGGCTGTGGGCGAGTCGGTGTCGCAGCCCCTGCGCTACTTTGACAACAACGTGGGCAGCACCCTGGCCCTGCTGCAGGCCATGGACCGGGCCGGTGTGCGCCGCATCGTGTTCAGCTCGTCCGCCACGGTGTACGGCGACCCGCAGCAGGTGCCCATCACCGAGGACAGCCGCCTGCAGGTGACCAATCCCTACGGCCGCACCAAACTCATGTGCGAGGACATCCTGCGCGACCTGCAAGTGTCTGACCCGCGCTGGCAAGTGGCCATCTTGCGTTACTTCAACCCGGTGGGGGCGCACATCAGCGGCCTCATCGGTGAACACCCGAATGGCATCCCCAACAACCTGATGCCCTTCATCACGCAAGTGGCGGTGGGTCAACGCGAGTTCCTGAGCATCTTTGGCCGCGACTACCCCACACCCGACGGCACGGGCGTGCGCGATTACATCCATGTGGTCGACCTGGCCCAGGGACACTTGGCGGCACTCCATTACCTGCAAACCCAACAAACCAGCATCACCGTGAACTTGGGTACGGGCCAGGGCGTGAGTGTGCAGGAGTTGGCCGACACCTTTGCCCGCGTGACCGGTGTGCCGGTGCCCTACCGCTTTGTGGACCGCCGCCCCGGCGATGTGGCGGCCTGCTACGCCGACACCACACGGGCGCGTGAAGCCCTGGGTTGGCAGGCTCAGCTGGGGGTGGAGCTCATGTGCCAAGATGCCTGGCGCTGGCAATCACAAAATCCCAAGGGCTATTAAAAGGGCTGGGCCGAGTGGCCAGTCCGTGTCGCCTTCAAGCGAACTTTTCAGCCTCGGCCCACAGCGCCGCCGCCGCGTCTTTCGCCGCCAACAGGGGCTGGCCCTGCATCGGCCAAGTGATGCCCACTGTGGGATCGTCCCAGCGCAAGCTGCGTTCGTGGATGGGGTACCAGTAATCGGTGGTTTTGTACAAAAACTCGGCCGTTTCACTCAGCACCACAAAGCCGTGCGCAAAACCTGGCGGGACCCACAACTGCTGGTGTTTTTGTGCGTCCAGGTACACCCCCACCCATTGGCCCAAGGTGGGCGAACTTTGGCGCAGGTCCACCACCACATCAAACACCTGGCCTTGCACCACCCGCACCAGCTTGCCCTGCGGGTGCTGGATCTGGTAATGCAAACCGCGCAGCACCCCTTGGGCCGACTTGCTGTGGTTGTCTTGCACAAAGCTCAGGTCCACGCCGGTTTTGTCGGCAAAGTCGCGCTGGTTGAAGGACTCGAAGAAAAAGCCCCGGGCATCACCAAACACCTGAGGCTCCAGAATCAGCACGTCAGGAATGGCGGTGGGCGTGACGGTGTAAGGCATTATTTGAGCAAGTTCAAGAGGTATTGGCCGTAACCATTTTTGGCCAAAGGCGCGGCCAGCTTTTGAACCGCTGAGGCATCGATCCATTTTTGATGGAACGCGATCTCCTCCGGACAAGCCACCATCAGGCCCTGGCGTTTTTGCAAGGTGGCGATGAAGCCCGCCGCTTAGAGCAAGCTGTCGTGTGTGCCAGTGTCCAGCCAGGCATAACCACGGCCCATGATTTCCACGTTCAGCTGGCCCAGCTCAAGGTAGCGCTTGTTCACGTCGGTGATTTCGAGCTCACCCCGTGGCGAGGGCCGGATGTCGGCGGCGATGTCACACACCTGTTGGTCGTAAAAATACAGGCCGGTGACCGCGAAATTGCTCTTAGGTACTTTGGGTTTTTCTTCGATCGACAAGGCCCGAAAAGACGCATCAAAGTCGACCACACCATAACGCTCTGGGTCGTGCACATGGTAGGCAAAGACGCTCGCGCCACTGGTGCGGGCATGGGCACTGGCCAGCAGCTTGACCAGGTCGTGGCCGTAATAAATGTTGTCGCCCAACACCAAAGCGCTGGGGTCCTGGCCCACAAAGTCCCGGCCGATGATGAAGGCCTGCGCCAGGCCATCGGGGCTGGGCTGCACCGCGTACTGGATATTCATACCCCACTGGCTGCCGTCGCCCAGCAGCTCGGTGAAACGCGGCGTGTCTTGTGGCGTGCTGATCAGCAGCACATCGCGGATGCCCGCCAGCATGAGCGTGGTCAGCGGGTAATACACCATGGGCTTGTCGTACACCGGCATAAGCTGCTTGCTCACCGCTTGGGTGACTGGGTACAAGCGGGTGCCGGAGCCGCCTGCGAGGATGATGCCTTTTCGATTGATCATGGCTTATTTTAGGGGATGGCCTTTTTCACGCGCGGCGCGTTTGACCGCATGGACACGATAATGAGGACCATGGAATTGACCGCCCTCTTGATTCTGGCTTATTTCGCTTGGCTGGCCGTGGCCTTGCGCAAGCGCCAGCGCACGGTGCAAGGCCCCTGGCTGTTCCTGCTGCGGGCCTTCTTTCCAAACTGGCAGTTTTTTCATGGCCTGGGGCCAGCCCCTCGGCTGTGGGTGCGTGCACAGAGCCAGCCCGGCCAGTGGTCAAACTGGCAAGCCGTCTACCCCCGCTTGCCGCGCAGGGCATGGCACCTGCTGCACAACCCCGCCGTGAACCTGGCCCTGTCGCATCAGAACCTGGTGGAGCACTTGGCCACCGATGTCCACGACCTGGCCGAAAACGCCGACATCCGCGATTGTGTGAGCTACCAATTGGTGACGCGTCTGGCACGCGATGCCGTTCAGGGCGGCCGCTGGGCCGACACCCCCATGCTGCAACGCCCCAATGGGTTCACGCCCCAAGCGTTTCAGTTCGAAATCCGTTTGCTGCATCTGGGCCAAGCCGGTGAGGCGCAGTTGTTGTTGTCCCCCGTGATCCCCCTTCACCCATGAACCTGGATTTGCCGCTGGCCATTCGGGCTTTTGAGGTCTTGCTCGGCTGGAGTTTGTTGCTGCAAAGCGCCGAATACCTGCGCTTGCGCCCACTGGACCGCGTGAGCGACTGGCACATTCAACGCGCCGAAGTGCCCAAGGCTTGGGCGCGACATGCGCTGGACAGCTTGTACCGGCCTGTGCCCTATGGCGGCATGCTTTGGCTGCGCGGTGCCCTGGCCCTGGCCTTGATGCTGGGCCATGCCGGTCCTGGCAGCGCTGTGCTTTTGTTCCTGATGGCTTTGCTGATCCTGCTGCGCTGGCGCGGCGCCTTCAACGGCGGCAGCGATTTCATGACGCTGGTGGGTCTGACCGGCTTGCTGCTGGCCCATGTGCTGGGACTCTTCACAGACGCTGCCAACGCTTGGCGTGTGGCTCTTTGGTATGTGGCGGTGCAAAGCCTGAGCTCTTACTTTGTGTCGGGCTGGGTCAAGTTGATGCGCCCTGAATGGCGCTCAGGACGCGCCCTGACGGTTTTTCTGGACAACGCTGTTTACGGCCCTTTGCCCGCAGACAGCATTTACCGCCAACCCCAACTGGCCATGCTGTGCAGTTGGGGCTTCATCGTTTGGGAAGGCCTGTTCCCTCTCGCTTTGCTCGATGTTCGCTTGGCGGCCATGTTCTGCAGCATCGCTGCGGTGTTTCACTTTCTCGTGTTCTGGTTCTTTGGACTCAACCGCTTTTTCTGGGCTTGGCTGAGCACCTTTCCCGCCATCTTGTACTGTGCATCGGCCTGACCGGGTCTGACTGGCCTTGCCCGACCCGACCTTCACATCATGTCTTGCTGATGTGGCACTGCGTTTTTGTGCACGATGCAACGCTATCGCTTGGGTTTGAACATCGGTGACGTTTTGCACTGGACCAGACTGGTGCTGCCTGCGAAAATATTCAGATGAACACAAGCTCCAACGCCACCGCGTCTTCGTCGGCATTTGCCCCCTTGCAAAACGACACCTTCCTGCGTGCTTGCCTGCGCCAAGCCACCGACCACACCCCCGTCTGGCTCATGCGCCAGGCCGGGCGCTACCTGCCCGAGTACTGCGCCACCCGCGCCAAGGCCGGCAGCTTCATGGGTCTGGCCACCAATGTGGATTACGCGACCGAGGTGACGCTGCAGCCGCTGGACCGCTACCCGCTCGACGCGTCCATCTTGTTCAGCGACATCCTCACGGTGCCTGACGCCATGGGCCTTGGCTTGTCTTTTGCACAAGGTGAAGGCCCACGCTTTGCCAAGAATGTGCGCGACGAAGCGGCTGTGGCAGACCTCGCCGTGCCCGACATGAACAAGCTGCGCTACGTGTTCGATGCGGTGACGTCCATCCGCAAGGCGCTGAACGGCCGAGTGCCCCTGATCGGTTTTTCTGGCAGCCCTTGGACGCTGGCCTGCTACATGGTCGAGGGCGCAGGCTCAGACGACTACCGGCATGTCAAAACCCTGATGTACAGCCGCCCGGACCTGATGCACCGCATTTTGGAAATCAACGCCGATGCTGTGGCCCTTTACTTGAACACCCAAATCGAAGCCGGCGCTCAAGCGGCCATGATTTTTGACAGCTGGGGCGGCGTGCTGGCCGATGGGGCTTTCCAGCAGTTCAGCATGGCCTACACGGCCCGCGTTCTGAGCCAGCTCAAAACCGAGCACAACGGCCAGCGCATCCCCAGCATCGTGTTCACCAAAGGCGGCGGCTTGTGGCTGCCCGAGATGGCGGGCCTGAACTGCGATGTGCTGGGCCTGGACTGGACCATGAACCTGGGCCGTGCCCGCGCCATGGTGGGTGGCCAAGTCGGCGGCCCCGGCAAAGCGCTGCAAGGCAACATCGACCCCAACATCTTGT